>DASZFN010001071.1:0-4853 GCA_035939715.1 Gemmataceae bacterium
ATCGCGCAGCGTTTCCGCTTCGAGCCGCCGCTGGCGCTGGCGCCAGAGGAGCTTGTTCTCCGGATCGATCCTTGCCGCTCTTGTGTCGCTTGCACAGGACATCTGGTAGGTGTTCGATAGCAGAATCACGCGATGCAGCGCCTTGAGGCTCCAACTCCGGGCGACGAATTCCGAGGCGAGCCAATCGAGCAGCTCTGGATGGTTGGGCGACTGACCCATGACTCCAAAATCGTTTTCGGTCGCCACCAGCCCCTCGCCAAAATGATGCTGCCAGACGCGGTTGACCATCACGCGTGCCGTCAGCGGGTTATCAAGGCTCGTCATCCAGCGAGCAAGCCAAAGCCTTCTTCCGGTTGATCGGGTCGTGGGCCGTGGCGGGTCAGGCTGCTTTTGGGCAAGCACAGCAGGAACGGCAGGCTCGGCCGGCTTGCCGGGTTTGGTCGGGTTGCCGCGACGAAATACGTGCGTCACCGGCGCCTTGACCCCTTCTTCGTACCAGACATAGGCGCGCGGCGGCTCGCTGGGCTTCTGTGCGTTGATCGCGACGATTTCCTTTTCAAGCCGGGCACTCTCCGCTTTCTCCTGGGGGGTGGCGACTTTTTGGATTTCCGCCTCGAGCATGGCCGTGAACTTCTTGACGAGCGCCTTCTGAGCGGTGCTGCGTTTCTCAGCTTTCTCAAGAAAAGCCGCAACGGCTTCCGGGGGCAGCGCAGGACGTTTCAGATCCGCCCTGGCATCCCTGGCCGAGGCGAGCACGCGTTCCCGAATCTTCTGCTTGAGCGCACCGAGCTGCTTCTGGATTGCGGCGACCTGGGCCAACGGTTTGGCGAGAGCGGCTTGATAGCGGGCCAGGTCCGCCTCCGTGCCCACAAGGCTGTCCAGTTCCTCGCGATCCTTCTGCGGCCGTTTGAGTGGCTCGAAGACTGCCAGCATGTTGTAATAATCGGTCTGCGGGAAGGGCTCAAACTTGTGGTCATGGCAGCGGGCGCAACGCAGCGTCACGCCGAGAAACGCTGTTGCTGTCGTGCCGAGAACATCGTCGAGCTGATCGTAACGATCCACGAGCGGATCGGCCGGCTCATCGTCCCAGGTGCCCAGGCGCAGAAACGTCGTCGCAATCTGCGTTTCTGCATTCGAGCCCTCGATTTCGTCTCCAGCTATCTGCTCGGTCAAAAAGCGATGGTACGGCTTATCTTTGTTCAGGGAATTGATG
Source organism: Gemmataceae bacterium (assembly GCA_035939715.1). Taxonomy (GTDB): domain Bacteria; phylum Planctomycetota; class Planctomycetia; order Gemmatales; family Gemmataceae; genus DASZFN01. The sequence goes on from DASZFN010001071.1 coordinate 1,214, forward strand.
ACATAATCCCGATAGCGCCAGGCGAACGGCTTGGCGCCGTCGCGCTCATAGCCGTTCGATTCGGCGTAGCGAACCACGTCGAGCCAGTGGCGTGCCCAACGCTCTCCGTATTGCGGCCGCGCCAACAGGTCATCTACGACCCGCTCGTAAGCGCGGTCCGATGGGTCGTTCAAGAACGCTTGCTGTTCCTCGGGCGAAGGCGGCAAGCCGGTGACGTCGAGGTAAATACGCCGCAGCAGCGTGGGCTTATCGGCCGGGGCGACAGGCTTGATGCCCGCTTTCTCGAGCCGAGCCAGCACAAACGTGTCAATGGGGTTGCGAATCCAGGAACGATCTTTCGTGGCCGGGATGGCCGGACGGCGTACCGGCTGGAACGCCCAGTGCGGTTTCTCTTCTGCAGCGGGCGGTTTCGCCGCCACCATGCCGGACAGAAGGAACGCACTCACGCCAATGTATGAACCGGCCAATAAGAGCCGCGCGATCATGCCCAATTCTCCAGCACGACGGCGATGCTTCCCGGTATGGAGCAGGGATTGTCATCCCTGGAAACAGGTTCGCGTGGCGGGCCAAGGAACCCAAGAGGCGGGATATGAAGACATCCTAACGAAGGGCCAGGGTAGCTGGCAAGGACTTTTGCCGACCATTGGCATGGCATGCCCGGAGAACCAGCGACTGGGTAATGTCGCGCTTCGCCGTATTGTCGCCTTTCCCTCCGTGAAGGGGCGTCCTTTCGCGGAGCGAAAGGCGACAAACGGAGACACCACGAGCAACTTGTGAGAATTTGCTCATTGACCAGGCGGGCGTTAAACTGAGTGGGTCGGAAAGCAGCTATTCTTCCTTGCGCACGCGGAGGCCGAACATGTCTCGCCAATTGCGGCTGATTGTGGTGCTGGCATTTCTGCTGCCAAGCGGCGGCATGCCCGCACAGAACGAGGACAACAAGGCCTTGCCGCAGCGCAATCAGGTGGAGGTGCGTTTCATCGACGGCAGCACGGTGCGCATGGAGCTGCTTCAGGAGGACCTGGAGGTCATTACCAAGTACGGCAAACTCACCGTTCCGGCCGCCGACATCCGCAACATTGAGTTCGGTTTGCATCTTTCCGATTTCACGGTCAAGAAAGTGCAGGATTTGATCGCGCGGCTGGGCAGTAAAGCGCATGCCGAGCGTGAGGGGGCCTCCAAGGACCTCGTCCTGCTCGGTTACGAAGCTTTTCCCGCGTTGCTGGCGGCGGTGAAGAACCACGACCAGGAAATCTCGCGCCGCGCCGAGGAGGCCCTCAAACGCATTCACGAGAAGGTGCCCGCGCATCTCCTGCGCAGCAATGTGAATGATCGCATCGAGACCACGGAGTTTCCCATCGTCGGTCGGATTAGCTCGACGACGCTCAAGGCGAAATCGGCTTATTTCGGCGAGAAGGAGATCCGGGTGGAAGATCTGCTTACCATTTATTCGCTGAGCGCAGGCGGATCGCACGAGGTGACCATCGACGCCGCCCGATATGGCAGCGCGGCGAATCAATGGATGGACACCGGCATTGAGATAAACATGCACACGGGCCTGAATGTGACCGCGTCCGGCCAGGTGGATCTTCAAGGGGGAACAGGACAGATAGTCACCGGTCCGTCCGGCATCGATCCGCGCATGGCCGGCGGCGGTGGCTTTGTCGGTGGCCGCGCCGGCCGCGCCATGAATTATCCTGGCGGCGCCCTTCTGGGTCGGATCGGAGATACCGGCGAGGTCTTCGTTGTCGGCGAGAACTACAAGGGCCGCTCGCAGCGGCAAGGCAAGCTTTACCTGCACATTTGGCCCAGCCCCTGGGGCATCAACTCGGTCGGCTCCTACAAGGTAAAGATCACGACCGGCGGTCTGCCGTGATTGTGGCAACTTAGCTTGTCGGATTCAGCCGGAATCAGCATAATACTCGTTCTGCGCCGAGCGGCCAGGATGTCCGCGTCAGAGCGCGGCTCAGGAGAGGTTTGCTCCACAACCTCTGCCGTCCATCCCCGCACGCCAAACTGAAGAACGACCGCGCCGGAGAAGAAGGGGCAGCGATGCTTAATCTTTTGGATTCAGTCCGCAGCCAGAACCAGGATCTCGATTCGGCCCTCGTCGATATGCACTTTCGCCGGCTGCCAACGTCGTACTTCGAGCGGTTTGCGCCGGCCGAGATCGCCCGGCATCTGCGCCTGCTGGCAGGGCTGGCGGCAATCCATTCCGTCGACGTGGAAGTGCGTCCGCTTGCCGCGCACGCTTTTGAGGTTGTCGTGGTCGGTGTCGATAATCCCGGCACGCTTGCCTGCGTTTCGGCGGCCCTGGCGGCTTACGGCTTCGACCTCGACGATGTCCAGATCTCGCCCTATCTCGATGCCGAGCCCGGTCCCGGCGGCGTCCAGGAGCCGAAGTATTTTGTCATCGTGTTGCGCCTGAGCGGCACGCTGCGCGGCCGGACGCTCGCCGAGTTTCGGGACGATCTCCGCGACCGGCTGCGGCTGGCGTTTGTTCACCTGATCCAGGGCAACTTGCTGGAGGCGCAAACGGTCGCCGCGGACACGCGCGGCATGCAAGGCGACCCCAGCCACACGCCGTCGGAGCGCGGCACTCCAGAAGCGGCTGCGCGACCGGCCGGTTACGAGGGGCTGGTTCTCGGCGGCGATTTCCGCTTGGAACGCAAGCTTGCCACCGGCGGCATGAGCGAGGTCTATCTTGGCACCCAGGTCAGCCTGAACCGCACCGTGGCCGTCAAAATCTTTCACCACGACGGCGCAGCCGATGATGACCTGTTGAACCGCATCAGCAAGGAAGCGCAAGTACTGGCGCAATTCAGTTGCGCGCAAATCGTGCAAATCTTTGCCGCCGGCTCCGCGCCCGATCACACCGGCGGCGTGCTCGGCTGGATGGCCATGGAGTACATGGCAGGCGGCGACCTGGGACAGTGGCTCAAAGAGCACGGCGCGGCGCCGCCGGAGCTTGGCCTGCGCTGGTTCCGGGAGACGCTGGAAGGCTTGGCTTATGCGCATCGGCATTCGATTCTGCATCGGGATCTGAAGCCGCACAACCTACTGCTCACGGTCGAGGGAAATCTGAAGGTGAGCGATTTTGGGTTGCTGAAGCGTTCCCCCAAACTTCCTGTGGAGCATGCGCCCCAGGCGGCACGCATCCTGGGCACGCCGCATTACATGTCGCCGGAGCAAAGCCTCGGGCAGCCGCTCGACGAACGCTCCGATATTTTTTCCCTGGGAACGACGTTTTTCTATCTCCTGAGCGGCCAACTCCCTTTCCGCGCCAGCACGCCGACTGCTGTGCTGAATCAGATCGCCCAGCAAGACGCACCGCTGCTGCGAGAATTGGCAGCGCACGTGCCATTGCCGCTGGCGGTCATCATCCGTCGCATGATGGCGCGCCAACGCGAGGAACGCTACCAGGAGGTGGGTGTGATTCTCGAAGACCTGGCCAGCTACGAGCGCCGCGGCTTGCTTGGCTCCTCGCAGAGTGGCACGTATGGAAACGTCGCCGCCTCTCCGATGGAGATACCGGGAATCGAAACGCGGGCGTATCAACCGAGAGCCTGAATGGCCCGAGCAGGAGGCACGGAGGCCGCAGACGCATGACGAAACTGTTGACAGGAAGGCAGCTAATCGC
>DASZFN010001072.1:0-7650 GCA_035939715.1 Gemmataceae bacterium
ACCTCTCTACGGTTTGCCGATTGCCGGGAAAACGCATGCGACAACCTCTCCCGAAGGGAAGATGCCAAAGGCGACCCGTTTATTCCCGCGCGCGATAAGAATTGCTGGGAATAAAGCTGCCTGTTTCGCATCGTCTATTATGTGCCGCCGGCGAGGTGCCGGAAAGGCTTTCTCTATGCCAAACACCAGGCAGTGTATGAAAGGACAGTAGACTATGAAGAAGCTTCTGGGAATCGCCGTGATTGCGGGTCTTTGCGCCATGGGTTGCAGCGACCAGCCGACGACATCTTCTAAAAAGGCCACCACCGGCTCGACGGTCAACTCGGCTACCGGCATGACGCCGAGGGCGGATACGCCTACCACCAGGACCGATGACACCACGACCAAGAAGACCGAGCCGAAGAAGGATGAGCCGAAAAAGGACAAACCGTAGTTTTGGGCGCAGCAGCTGCAATGACTCAATATTCGGTGCGTCCGGGGCGAAGGAATAGGGGAGATTTTTCAGGCAGGGACTGTCAAGCATCCGCTCGTTTACTAGAATTCTGGGAGGTTCCTGCGAACGTTGGGTTCAGAGAGAGGTTGGGGCAAAGGAATAACCCGGCTACCGTGTGCCCGGGAATCATCGTTTCGGCAACTTCTGGAAAGGATGGGTTTACTGTGAAGAGATTGATCGCATTGCTCGTTCTCGTTGCGGCCATCATGACCACCGTCGGCTGCGGCTCGGATACTTCCGGGACCACACAGAAGAAAACTAGTTCACCTACGAGTGGGTCGACCGGTGAAACCAAGAAGGGGACTCCGTGATCTGCGAGCCTTAGCTTCCTCAACTTGATTAGGAGCCGGCTACCTCTTGTAGTCGGCTCCTTTTGCGTTTCTTAGCGTCAATTCGAGTCCTGCTCCTTGTCGTTTCCTGATATTGCTCTGGCTATGTGAGAGGCATTGCCATGAAGGCTTCTTTCGTCTGCGCCTGCATCTTGGTCGGGGTGCTTAGCCTTGGCTGCGGCGGTGATCGGGACAAGGGAATCAACAAAGATCTCGACAGACCCCGGTCGACAGAAAAAACCGGCAAGGGCACCGATAAAGATTCCAAGACACATCTCAGCTTGCCTGGCGAGCATATCTGCTAATCGGCGCGATCCAATGTTGCGCAAAAAGAAAGGCCGGCTCCTTGAGCCGGCCTCTAACTTGTAAATGGGTAGTGGGCCAGAAATCACTCTAGCTCTTGTTCTCGCCCCCCGCGCCTGCCCCGACCAGTTCGGGCGAGCCGGTGGCGGAGGTGGCGTCGAAGAATATCTTCTTCTCGCCGTCCACCTCGTGGACCTTCACCGTAACCGTATCCTTGCCCTGGAAGTTGCCCTTGAGCAATTCTTCAGACAGCGGATCCTCCAGCAGGTGCTCGATGGCACGGCGTAGCGGCCGGGCGCCAAACTCGGGGCTGTAGCCTTTGTCGATGAGCAGGTCCTTCGCCTCTTCCGTCAGGACCAGCGTCAGGTTCTTTTCCTTGAGCCGCTTGACGACCTTGGCCAGCTCGATGTCGATGATGTTCTTCATGTCGGGCTTGTTCAGGCTGCGGAAGACAATGATATCATCGACGCGGTTGAGGAACTCCGGCCGGAACGTTCCTTCCATGACCTGCTTGAGGACTTCCTTCATCTTCTCGTAGGTCGTCTCCTCATCCTTCTTGCCGAAGCCGAAGCCGGTCTTGCCGGTGATCTGCTCGGCGCCGATGTTGGTCGTCATGATCAGGATCGTGTTCTTGAAATCGATGGTGCGGCCGACGTTATCGGTCAGCCGGCCTTCTTCCATGATCTGCAGCAGCATGTTCCAGACATCCGGGTGGGCTTTCTCGATTTCATCGAGCAGCACCACGCTATACGGCCGGCGGCGGATCTTCTCGGTCAACTGGCCGCCTTCTTCGTAACCGATGTAGCCGGGCGGCGCGCCAATGAGCCGGCTAACGTTGTGCTTCTCCATGTACTCGGACATGTCGATCTGCACGAGCGCGTTCTCGTCGCCGAACATGAAGTGCGCCAGCCGCTTGGCCAGCAAAGTCTTACCGACGCCCGTCGGTCCGGCAAAGATGAAGCTGCCGATGGGCCGCTTCGGATCCTTGAGGCCGGCCCGGCTCTTGCGCACCGCCTTGGCGATGGCGCAGATCGGCTCGTGCTGGCTGATCACGAACTTGTGCAGCTCATCTTCCATCTTGAGCAAGCGGGCCGTCTCATTATCCTCGAGCCGCTTGAGCGGCACGCCGGTCATCTTGCTCACGACCTCGGCGATCACTTCCTCATCGACGACGCCGTCGATCTCCTTCGACTTCTCGCGCCACTCGCGGTTGATGTGGTCCTTTTGCTTCTTGAGCTTGTCGGCCTTGTCGCGCAGGGCCGCGGCTTTCTCGAAATCCTGTTCGGCGACCGCGGCTTCCTTCTCCTGGTTCAGTTGCTCGATCTGGGCGTCCAGCTCCTTCAGGTCCGGCGGCCGGGTCATGGCCTTGAGGCGGATGCGGGCACCGGCCTCGTCGATGACGTCGATAGCCTTGTCCGGGAGATAGCGGCCGCTGATATAGCGGTCCGACAGCTCCACCGCGGCCCCGAGCGCCTCGTCCTGGATCTGCACGCGGTGATGGGCCTCGTAGCGATCGCGCAGGCCGCGCAGGATCTCGACCGTCTCTTCCTTCGACGGCGGGTTGACGATGATTTCCTGGAAGCGCCGTGCCAGGGCCGCGTCCTTTTCGATGTACTTGCGGTACTCATCCATCGTGGTGGCGCCGATGCACTGGATCTCGCCACGGGCCAGCGCCGGTTTCAGCACGTTCGAGGCGTCAATGGCGCCTTCCGCGCCGCCGGCGCCCACCAGGGTGTGCAACTCATCGATGAAGAGGATAGTATTCTTGGCCCGGCGGACCTCGTTCATGACCGCCTTGATGCGTTCCTCAAACTGGCCGCGATACTTGGTGCCGGCCACCATCATGGCCAGGTCGAGGACGACGATGCGGCGATCGCGCAGCAGTTCCGGCACGTTGCTGTCCACGATCATCTGGGCCAGACCTTCGACAATGGCGGTCTTGCCGACGCCGGCCTCGCCGAGCAGGACCGGGTTATTCTTGGTACGGCGACTGAGCACCTGGATGACGCGCTCGATCTCATTTTGCCGGCCGATGACCGGGTCCAACTTGCCCTGTCGTGCCAGCTCGGTGAGGTCGCGTCCAAAGCTATCCAGGGCGGGCGTCTTGGACTTGCCCTTGCTGGCTGTCCTTTCGCCGCCACCGCCGCCGCCACCGCCGCTGCTTTCGCCGGAGTCCATATTGTGCCCCAACAAATTAAGTACCTCCTCGCGCACGTCTTCGAGCTTGAGTCCCAGGTTCATGAGGACCTGGGCAGCCACGCCTTCCTGTTCGCGCAGGAGGCCAAGCAGAAGATGTTCCGTGCCGACGTAGTTATGATTGAGGTTGCGAGCCTCCTCAATCGAGTATTCGATGACTTTCTTGGCCCGCGGCGTCTGGGGCAATTTCCCCATGGTCACCATGTCGGGGCCGGACTGGACAATTTTCTCGATTTCCAGACGGATCTTGCGCAGGTCAATGTCCAGGTTCTTCAGGACATTGGCGGCGACGCCCGATCCTTCCTTCACGAGACCCAGGAGAATGTGTTCGGTGCCGATGTACTCGTGGTTGAGCCGCTGCGCCTCCTGGTTGGCGAGTTGCATCACCTTGCGAGCACGATCCGTAAAGCGTTCATACATTCGTACCGTCTCCGACAAATCCGGTCCCGGTCACGTAGTCCTGCGACACCGTGGTGGGGAAGAGGGAGAGCCACTCTGTTGTCTTAAGAGCAAGGGTAGAGGTTGTCTAGTTGCACATCCAGCGGTCCTGGGCAGCCGCCCCGCTTCCATTCGTGGATGCCGTCATCTGGGTTCCAGCACTCCTGGCGCTCTCGTAACGGGGGCCTTGACTTCCCCCCTGTGGCTGATTCTGTTCCTGTCCGGCGGCGAACAGAATACCGCCGGATCAGCCTTCGCCAGGCTCGCCAGACGGACGGGCTCACCCAAAGCATTTTAATGCTGCCTCTTGTACAAATCAAGGTGGGTGAAACAGCGGCAAAAAAGAGGCGAAAATATCGTGAAAATAACCCGCTTAGCCGCGCAATCGGGTTATGCGGACTTGGCAAGCCGCAATTCCTGGAAATACTCCATCGTCTCGAAGGGCTGCGCCACGGAGGCGGTACTTTCTCCAAGCTGCTGAATTTCCGCCTCGCGCAGCAGCCCCAGCTTCTTCTGATAGCCCAGGAAAAGATACTTGATCCGCTCCGGATCGAGTTCCATGAGCCGGCAGCAGGTCGCATCCACGGCCAGCAGATCGTTGCCCATGATCAGCGCCCCCAGCGGTTTTGGCGTGCCATTGATGGGCCCATCCCCTTCCATGCCGATGATGCCGTCCACGATGGCCAGGTCGGGCGTGCGCGTCAGGGCAATGTCGATGATGCTGTTATCGATGCCGCGCCAGTGCAGTTCGTTCTTGGGCCAGCCGTAACAGATGCCCGGCAGTGTACCGAACAGGTTCTTGAGCGATAGCGTCGCCCCCGCCCAGTGATGCGTCTTCACCTTGGGCATCGAAATCAGGACGTCGGCGGTCGCCACCGTGCGCGACAGGAACAGGGACTCAAGGCCCGTCAATCGGCCCAGGTTCGGGTGCTTGACGAATTCATCGTGATTGAGGTCCTTGAAGGACACCTTGTAGTGGCGCAGCACATCGCCGAGCCCGCTGGCTTGCACGAGGTGCTCGACATTTCGCCAGTGTCCCGGCCCCTCGGCGACGATGACCTCGGCGGCGCCTTCGCGCTGGCACAGCTCGATGGCCGCCGCGACGACGTGCGGGTTGGTATTGATGACCTTGTCGCGATGGTACTCGACGATGTTGGGCTTGAGGACCACGCGTTTGCCGGATAGCGGGACGCGCTCGCGGAAGGATTCGTACTGGCGCTGGAGGATGTCGGCGAGATTGGCGTTGTAATCGGCGGCTTTCGCAATGTGCACGGCGGTCTGCGGCGGAGTTTGCCTCAGCCGGCCGACGGCTTCAATGGTCAGGCCGCGGAAGGCTGAAGCCAGACGCTGGGTCCAGGGCTTGCGACCGGCCGCGGGCGGCGCACTGATCTTCAGATTTACAGGGGCGCTGTTGCCGGCGGCTTTCTGCTGGACTTGGGCGGCTTCCAGTTTGAAGATATTCCTTTTTTGCGTCGTTAGGGCCAATGCCGTCAGCGCTTCGCGCATGATGGCCGGCCGGAGCCAGGCCGTGGCGGCACGCTTCTCATGGGCGGCCAGGATGCGCGCATCCAGGACGGGAAGCGCTTCCTTGACGCCGGGCTGCTGCTGATGGCAATCGAGCGCCAGCTTCGCCCAGCACAGGTGCTCCACGTCTTCGCTGGCCAGCGCTTCCTTGAGCAAATAGGCAACTGCGGCGGCGACGCGCGGTTCCTGGTAATGACCTTGTAGAGCCAGGAGCATAAGGCTGGTCGGCCCGGGAATAGGTTCCGTGCGTTTGCCGAGCACGACACGGTTGCCGTAGTTGATGCCGCCATCCTCGAAAGCACGATTGATCAGCATGCGCAGGCCTTCCTGAACGCGTGCATGCTCGCCGAAACCAGCCTTGCGCAGGGCCAGACAGGCCCAGGAAGTCGGCTCCGCCCAGGAGAAGTTATGCTCGGCCCAGGGCCAGCCGATCAGGCCCAGGTCAATGTCGTGCACCTCGGCGGCTTGCCCTTCCGCAGGTTTGCGGCCATGCCAGGATAGGAGACGCGCAGCCGTTTTCTGGGTCTCTTCGCCCGGGTAAGCCGCCGTCACTTGCCAGAACAGCACCAGCGCGGTCGGCCAGATGGCTTCCTCGCGGTCGCCGGGCATACGGAAGGAACCGTCCGGGTTGGCCGCCTTCTGAAGCGCGGTGCGCCCCAGTTCCAAAGCCGGTTTGAATTGCTCCCCTTCCAGGGAGAGAGCCAGAAGAGCCAGGCAAGTTGGCTCGAGATGGACCGTCTGGCCGGGACTGTACCCCCAACCGCCGTCCGCCGCCGCCTGGGATGCTATTTTTTCCAGATGTAGCCTTAGGTCATGCACGGGTGAAATCCTCAAAAGAGACAAGGCGGACGTGACATCCTCCTTGGGAAGTCTAGTACATGAAATGAGCCGGTGCGGGGGGAGAGCTTGGCGCTGAGTACTCAGTGTCCCTGCCGCTGGCGGTTACGCCCCCCACCTATCCCTCCCCCCTGCCCTGCGGTAAGATCATCCACAAAGGAGGTTCGCACCACGTGCGTGTAGCACACTTCGACTGTTTCAGCGGCATCAGCGGCGATATGACCGTGGCGGCGCTCATTGATGCCGGCATTGACGCCGATGCCATTCGCAAGGGGGTGGCCTCGCTGGGGCTTCCCATCGAACTTGAAATTACCAAGGTTCGTAAGGGCGGATTCGCGGCAACGGAGTTCCGGGTCGAGGCCGAAGAGGAGCATACGCACCGCGGCTTGCCCGACGTGGAGGAGATTCTCGCCCGCGGCAGCCTTACCGAAAAGCAACGCAACCTTGCCCTGCGTATTTTTCGCCGGCTGGCGCAGGCCGAGTCCGCGGCGCACGGCATGCTGGTGGAGCGCGTGCATTTTCACGAGGTCGGCGCCCTCGATAGCATCGCGGATATCGCCGGTGCCGCCATTGGGCTTGATCTACTTGGCGTGGAACGCTTCACGAGCCGGTCCGTCCCGACCGGTAGCGGCATGGTCAAATGCGCACACGGTATGATGCCGATTCCCGCGCCGGGCACGGCGGAGTTGCTCAAGGGGGTGCCGCTGGCGCCCTCATCGCTAAAGACCGAACTGACCACGCCGACCGGGGCCGCCATCCTGACGACCGTGGTGCAAGAGTGGGTCGAGCAGCCCCTCATGACCATTGAAAAAATCGGCCACGGCGCCGGCCGGCGCGAGTTTGTCGAGCAGCCGAATTTGCTACGCTTGTTCGTGGGTGTGGCTGAATCCCCTACGGAGCGGGATCAAGTCTGGATGCTGGAAACAAACCTGGATGACTTGCCGGCCGAAGTCATCGGCTATTGTTACGATCTGCTCCTGGCCGCGGGCGCCGTGGATGTGTTCACGACGCCGATTTTCATGAAAAAGAACCGCCCGGGCGTACTGCTCTCCGTGCTTGCCGCGGAGGCGAACCTGCCGGCTCTGGAAGACATCTTGTTTCGAGAGACGACAACGTTCGGCATTCGCCGCTATCCCGTCACGCGGCACAAGCTTCAGCGACGTGCCTGCACGGTCGAGACCCCCTGGGGAGCCGTTCAAGGCAAGCTCGGCTGGCAAGACGGACGCCCACCGGTCTTTTCGCCGGAATACGAAGACTGCGCCCGCCTCGCGCGCCTGCACAGCGTTGCCTTACGGGAAGTGTATCTCCAGGCCCAGCGGGCATTTGTTGAACAAGGAGAAGGTCATTAGTCATTGGTCATTCGTCATTCGCGGCCGCGAATGACGAATGACCAATGACCCGTACACAAGGAAAGTACTTCATGCGCGCCGCGACCGAAATTCGCCAACAATTCATTGACTTTTTCGTCAAGAAGCACGGCCACACCGCGGTGCCGTCGTCCAGCGTCGTGCCGCTTGACGATCCGACGCT
>DASZFN010001073.1:0-5547 GCA_035939715.1 Gemmataceae bacterium
CGTCATGGCCCAGGGCAAGGTCGGTCAGGCCGCCGCCTATGTCGCCGTGACCCTGGCGTTGGGATGCGTGTTCCTTGGCGTCAAGGCCGTCGAATACAAGTCCAAGTACGATCACGCCATTCTACCTGGGCATGTGTTCGATCGCCTGGACGGGCAGCGCGGCATCGATTACCTGTACACGATCAAGGAACAACTCGGACATCTTGCCGAGAAAGCCTCTGCTCCTGTGGCCTCGGAGAGCCGGGAGCTGCTGGCGCTCCTGGAGCTCAAGGACGGCCGGGCCCAGATCGCGCCGGAAGAGCTCGGCAAGCGGGTCAATGAGATGCACGAGCAGAACAAGGAGTTTTTTGAAGAGCACCCCGAGATGCATCTGGCGACGGTGATCCCGTTCGGCAACCTTTGGGCCTCATGCTATTTCGCAATGACCGGCTTCCATGCCTTGCACGTGCTTGGCGGCCTGGTCGTGTTCGCGATAATGTTAATCATGGCCGCGATCGGCCGCTTCGGCGTCCAGCATACCAACATGCTTGAACTGGTTGGCCTGTACTGGCACTTTGTCGACATTGTGTGGATTTTCTTGTTCCCGTTGCTGTACCTGGTCTAAGTGCAGGAGACTCGCAGATGACGCAAGCACATGACACGGAGCATCATGGACCGGCCTTCAAGGCTTACATGGTCGTCTTCGGCGCCCTGACCATCTTCACGGCCATTTCCTTCATCGTCAACTGGGCGAAGCGCCAGGGATATATGACGGAGTCGACGGCTTTTACTCTTATCCTCGCCGTGGCCGTGGTGAAGGCGGTGCTGGTGGGCACATATTTCATGCACCTGATCGTGGACTGGGGCAAGCTGTATTATTTCATCTTCCCCACGTTCATTCTCGGCGCCATGTTTATTACCGTGCTGCTCCCGGATATCGTTCTGGGTTGGCCGCATGTGGGCCAGGTGCCCAGTCCGCCGATCGGCAACAGCGGCGCACGGGATTAACGGCAAGCGCATGCGCCAGGAGCGGGAGATTTGAGAAGAGCTTTTGCCAGCGTGGGCACCGTCTTTTGCCTGAATCTTCTGGTTATCGGCTGCAATTCTCCAGAGCCTCTTCCGAATTCTGTTCAATTTCCCGTCGGCGATTTCTCGCTGACCGAGCGCAGCGGCCAGACCGTTCGCCGCGCCGACCTCCTGGGCAAGACCTGGGTTGCGGCTTTCATTTTCACCCGTTGCGCCGGCCCGTGCCACCAGGTCAGCGGCGCCATGGCTCATCTGCAACATGATCTCGCTGGAACCAGGGGCCTGGTCCTGGTGAGTTTCACCGTCGATCCCGAGTTCGATCGCCCGGAAGTGCTGCGCGCCTACGCCGATCGTTTCAAGGCCGATCCTCATAACTGGCTCTTCCTAACCGGAAAGCAGGATGAAATCCACCGGCTGATTGTCGACAGCTTCCATCTCGGCGTGCAGAAAAACAGCGGCCAGGGCGTCGAACCCGGCTTTGAAGTCGAGCATAGCACGAAGCTGGCCCTGGTCGATCCCGCAGGGCAAATCCGCGCTTATTTTGACGGCACAGCGCCTGAGGATTTGCCGAAACTCGAGCGCCAGATCACCGTACTCCTCTGGGAAAATCGTTTGCCCGAGGTCAACGCGGTCTTGAACGGAACGAGCGCTATCCTGCTGATGCTGGGGTATCTGCTGATTCGCCGCGGGCGTGTGACCTTGCACAAGACCTGCATGTTGTCGGCGCTGGGGGTTTCGATCGTCTTCCTGGCGTCTTACCTGTACTATCACTTCGCCGTGAAACACGGCAAGCCGACGCCGTTCACAGGAGAGGGCTGGATCAGGACGGTGTATTTCACAATCCTGCTGTCGCACACAGCCCTGGCTGCAGTGACGGCCCCTCTGGCAATATTCACGGCATACAAAGGGCTCACCGATCAGTTCAAAAAGCACAAGGCGATTGCACGCTGGACGCTGCCGATCTGGCTTTATGTGTCGGTCACCGGCGTGGTGGTGTACTGGATGCTGTACCGGCTCCATGCTCCGCCGTGATGGCGGAATGCCACGGCCTTGTGCCGTGGTCGGTTACGCTGGTTTCTACGCAGGCGCGCTTTGCTCCCTCTGCAGATGCCACGGCCTTGTGCCGTGGTATTTCACGTTTGCTTCTGGCGACGACGGAGAGCAGCCAACGTGAGCGACCACGGCACAAGGCCGTGGCATTGCGAATACCGCAGCGCAAGCATGACGTGAAAGGCGAACTTCAGAATCAACGCTTCGGGTTAGTGTGGCGGATTGGCCAGGGTTGTCTAGAATGGGGATAGAAGGGGGAATGTCTCGATGAAATCGTTAGTTGCTCTGTGCGGAGTGCTGGCGCTGCTGGCCATGCTGTCGTGGCAAGGCACCGCCTACGCCTGTCCCGCCTGACAGGACATGAACACGACCTCCGGTTCGGAGGGCGACGACCCCCTTCAGGAAGCGCGCGCCTACAACAACAGCATTTATCTCATGGCGTTCATGCCGTACTTTTTGCTTGGTACGGTGGGCTTCCTGATTTACCGCGGGCATAAGAAGAACGCAACGAATTCTAACAATACTGCTGCCGGGGACATGGATCGCTCGTTCACGGAGCCGCCGGCCTGATCCGCAAGAAGAAAGCAAGAACGTACCCGGGTGCTACTCTCCAGCGATTCTCCTCGGCTGCTTTCTCTTGAGCACAGGAAGGCGCGGCTCCTTAAGGAGGATGCTCATGTCCGACTCCATCAGCCGTCGCACGTTCGTCTCGAATACTCTGAAGGCCGGCGCCGTGGCCGGGCTTGCCGATCTGGCCTTTGTGAACCATTTGCCGGCTGTTTCCGCCGACCAGGCCAAGGTCGAACGCAACAAGGTTCTGTTCAACTCGGACATCGAGCCGCTTGTCCGGGTCATTGAAGATACGCCGCGCAGCAAGCTTTTTGACGCCGTGGCCGCGCAGATGCGCCAGGGAGTGGGCTATCAGCAATTGTTAACCGGGCTGTTCCTGGCCGGCGTGCGCGGCATTCAGCCGCGGCCGGTCGGCTTCAAATTCCACGCCGTGCTGGTGGTCAACTCCGCACACCTCGCCAGCCAGGCCATGCCGGACCGCGAGCGCTGGCTGCCGCTCTTCTGGGCGCTCGACAATTTTAAGAACTCTCAGGAACAGAATGCCAAGCAAGGCAACTGGGTCATGCCCGCCGTGGAAGAGAGTAAGTTGCCTCCAGCGGGGCAAGCCAGGCAGCGCTTCGTCGAAGCGATGGACAACTGGGACGAGGAAGGGGCAGACAAGGCCGTGGCGGCGCTCGTGCGTAATGCCGGCGCGGGAGAGATCATCGAGCTATTCTGGCGCTATGGCGCCCGCGATTTCCGCGACATCGGCCACAAGGCGATTTACGTTGCCAATTCCTGGCGCACTATGCAGGCCATCGGTTGGCGGCACGCCGAACCCGTGATGCGCTCGCTCGCTTACGCCCTCCTCGAACACGAGGGGACCAATCCCGCGCAGCGCGACGCTGAGCCGGACCTACCCTGGCGGGAAAATCTGCAACGCGCCAGCCAGATCCGCGCCGGCTGGCAACAGGGCAGTGCGCGCTCCGAAGCGGTCGCCGACCTGCTCAAGGGCCTGCGCGCCTCATCCTATGCGGATGCCTGTGACCAGGTGGTAAACGTGCTCAACAAGGGTACTAATCCCGCCAACGTTTGGGACAGTCTGTTCCTGCGCGCCGGCGAACTGTTGATGCAGCAGCCGGGGATTGTCGGCATTCACTGCGTCACTTCCGTGAACGCGCTGCATTATGGCTACCAGGCCAGCGGCAACGATGAAACGCGCCGCATGCTCATGCTGCAGACCGCCGCCTTTCTTGCCTTGTTCGATAAGCGCATGGCAGGAAAGAAGGACGACCAGAGAAAAGTTGAAACGCTGGAGCCAATCGCTGTGCACTCCAAGGGCGCGGAGGCGGTCGAAGAGGTGCTTGCGGACATCAGCAAGGACCGCATGACCGCGGCGCGGAAGGTTATCGCGCTTGTCGAAAACGATCCGGCCCACACGGAAGCCTTGATGACGTCGGCCCGTCGTTTGATCTTCAGCAAGGGCCGCGATTCGCACGATTACAAGTTCAGCTCCGCGGCTCTCGAGGATTACTTCCATACCACGGGACCGTGGCGGGCTCGATATCTGGCCACGAGTATGTTCAACCTGCATGGCTCCGGCGATCGCAACAACAACTTGATCGATCGGGCCCGCGCCGTGCTGAGCAAAGTGTAGTCAACAGGAGACAGCGGTGGCGGTCCACAAAGAGCAGAAGCTGGTCAACGATACCGTTGTTCTGGACGGCAACGAATTCGTCAACTGCGAATTCGACAACTGCAAGATGGTTTACCGCGGCGGCGAAATGCCCCGGCTGCAGCACTGTCATTTCGTGCGCTGCACCTGGCATCTCGAAGATGCCGCCCAGCGCTCGGTCCTCTTCTTGCGGAGCGTCTACCATTCCGGCCCCGGCGGCCGCGAGCTCGTCGAGGAAACCCTCCGGCACATCCGCATGCGCCTTTAAGAATGGTCACGACGTAGGACGGATTGCCAATCCGTCCTACATCAAACTGGTAGGTCAGGATCAGAATCCTGACCTACAGCCATTACTTCTTGAGATAGTTGCGTCGCAAGTCGACGCCTGGGTGTTGATCGTCTGTGCAGCGGTAGAGGAGGTTGCCTTTGGTCTCCTGCTCGATGCAGCGCACGCGCTTGGTCACATCCTTGGCCGATTGCTTGCCCTTCTCGGCATCAGCCAGGAAGGCCGTCACAATCTCGACCGTGACCGGCTTGAATTTCTGATCTTTCTTCATCTCGGCGACCGCCTCCACGGCGGTGGACTTCAGCAACGTCGGCCAGAGCTTCTGGAACAGAGAGTGGGCGGCGAAGACATCGGCGCTATTGATAACGCCGTTGATCGCGAAGGCGTAACCGACAACGTCATTCTGTCCGTCGAGGACCGGCTGCAACTTCTTGAGATAGGCGTCGACCGCATCCTTGACGTTCTTGTTTTCCAGGGTCAACTCCAGGCTGGTTGCCGAGCGT
The DNA here is from genome assembly GCA_035939715.1 of Gemmataceae bacterium. GTDB lineage: Bacteria > Planctomycetota > Planctomycetia > Gemmatales > Gemmataceae > DASZFN01. The sequence continues at coordinate 5,069 of DASZFN010001073.1, forward strand.
GCATCACGCACGGGCGCACTGACGTTGGCGCTCAACGCCGCTTGAGCCTTGTTGACGTTTTCCCAGACCTTGCCTTGAACCATTTCCTTGCGCACCGCCAGTTTGAGGTCCTTGGTTCCGGAATTGTTGGCGGATACCGCAAACGCGGCCTCATTCTCGCTGCCACGGCGCGTCCACCGGCCCCGCTCGACGCAGAACGAGGCAATCGGCATCTTCCCGGATTTGGCCGGCACAATTACATCATTGGCGATGATGCGATCCTGCTTGCCGCCCCGAACAATGTCGCCGGCCAGGACAAACACCTCTTCGTTCGGGCATAGGTTCTCGATGGACAGCTCATTCACCTGTTGCGTCTCATGTACCACGGCTTTTTTCTCTTTCAAGGCCTCGCCGAGCGTCAGGAAGGTCTTTCCCTTGAGCTTGTCCTCGCCGTGGATCAGGTAGATGGTCAAGTTCTCATGCGTGTAGGGGCCGGTCAG
>DASZFN010001074.1:0-18453 GCA_035939715.1 Gemmataceae bacterium
GGTGGGCCTTGCGCACGCTCACCTGCGGTCGATCCTGCAGGTAACAGACGCCCAGCGCGTAACGCGCTCCAAGATGGTCGTGCTGAATCGTCAAAGCTTTTTCGTAGGCATCGATGGCCTCCGCCACGCGACCTGCACGGCACAGGTCATTGCCGTGGAGGAACCACTCGAAGCCATGGGTCAGCGCCGGCAGCGCTCCACCCGCGGGTTTGCCGCCGCGGCGTGCAGTGATCAAGGGCGTCGCGACGCCGAGCCGGGCAGCGTGCTCTAACAAGGCGGCGACCCGGCCGGCTGCGCCGTTCGTCACGGCGGCCTCCGCGTCCGCAAGCTCCAGCAACAATTCGTAACACCCCGCCTCGATTTCCTTCTTTTCCGCGGCCCTGAAAGAGGGCGTTTCCAGTCCCGGCTTGCCGCCTCGGTCGGGCACGAGGTCGAACAGGCGCAGCGCATCGCCCACGGCCGCACGCGTCCGCCGCAGGCGGTCGTCCGCGTTCGAGCCGCTGAATGGTGCGGCGGCGAAGCCGACATCCTGGCGCAGGCTGCGAAAGCGACGCAACCGCGACTCATCCGTCAGCCGGCCGTCAATTTTCCTTTGCAGCCCGTCGGCGGCCTCGGCAAGTTCGTCGAGCCGTGCGTCCGACGGGAACGACAGCCGCGCCGCCGTCAGGCGCGTAAGCGCGCCATCGTGGAGCTGGTCGCGCGCCTCGGACCAGTGCCCCGCGTTGACCTGACCTTGAACGCCTTGCAGGAGCCGGTCCACATCGGCAATCGCGGCCTCGCGCTCGGCCCGCGCCAGCCTGGTGCGCAAGTCGGCCTCGTGCGCCACGGCCAGCGCTGCGGTCAAAGTCAGTGCCAGTGCCACGCCGGCTGTGGCAGCGGGCCGCCGCCGTACCCACTTCCAGGCGCGCTCCCACGCCGGCGTGGGCCGCGCCAAAATGGGCCTGCCGGCCAGGAAATGGGCGAGGTCATCGGCCAAGCCATCAGCGCCGGCATAGCGGCGCAGCGGATCCTTGTGCAGACATTTCAGACAGATCGTTTCCAGGTCGCGCGGCACCTTGGGGGCCAGTTGACGAGGCGGCGGCGGGTCCCAGCCGATCACCTGCTCCAGCGTATCCCAGACCGTCTCGCCGTCGAACGGCGGCCGGCCGGTCAGCAGTTCGTACAGGATGGCGCCGAGCGCGTAGACATCGGCCGCCGGTCCGGCCGCGGCACTGCGGCCGCGGGCCTGCTCGGGCGCCATGTAGTTCGGCGTGCCGAGAATGTCGCCGCTGCAGGTCTGGGCATCGTCGGCGTTGAGCCGCTTGGCCAGGCCGAAGTCGGCGATCTTGGGCGTGCCGTCCTCTGCGAACAACACATTGGCAGGCTTCAGGTCGCGGTGCACCACGCCGGCCCGGTGCGCGGCGTGGATGGCCCGTGCCAGCGTTTCCAGCAGCGCGGCCGCCTCGCGCGCCGGTTGCGGGCCGTCCCGTAACCGCGCTTCCAGGCTGCCGCAGGGCGCGAACTCCAGGGCGAGGAAAGGCCGTCCGCCCGTTTCGCCCACTTCATAGATTTGGATAATGTTCGGATGTCCGATGCGTGCCAACGCCATCGCCTCGCCACGCAGCCGGGCGGCCTCGCGCGGGTCGGCGGCTGGGCCGCCACGCAGCACCTTGAGAGCCGTCAGGCGCTTCAGGCCGATGCGCCGGGCCCGATAGACCACGCCGTTGCCGCCGCGGCCCAGCTCGCTCAGGACTTCGTAGCCGTCCACGTCCGGTCTTTCGGCCGGCGGTCGGCCGAGCGGCGGCCCGACGGCCAGCTTCGTCGGCATCGTCGACGCATCGCTGAGTAAAGCTTCGTGAACCTCGAAATGGGCACGCAGTTGCTCGGCGCAGTGGGGGAAGCGTAGGGCATATTCCTCCGCTGTCGGACGCTCGCCAAGGCGGCAGCGCAGCAGAATTTCATGGTAGATCAAGTCGAGGACAGCGTTGCTGTCGCCACGCAGCCCCGGCCGGCGGTCCAGGAAGACCTCGGCCGGAAGCCGCTCACCCCGGCGCCAGCAGCCACTCTGATCGTCAAGCAGGGCCTCGATGGAGGCCGGGTCGGCGCTCGCCGACACAAAGTTGAGATCATCCATGATTTTACTCTTCCAATCCCAGTTGGTTGGAGACGCGGTCGAGGGCCCGGGCGAACCGTTTGCGCAGGGCCTCGGCGCTGCCCCCGACTTCGGCAGCGATTTCCGACCACGCGCGCCGCTCGGCACGCCGGTCCGCCAGGCGGCGCTCCTCGTCGGTCAGCCGGCGACGCACCTCCTGCAACAAGTCCTTCCACGCCAACCGGCTGCTTGGACCGGTTTCCGGCGCCGCCAGGCCGGCGAGCAGCGCGTCGACGGCGGGGCCGGGTCGCTCGCGCCGCTTGACATAATAGGTGCGGCTTTCGCTGACCAGTTTGTTTCGGGCCATGACGACCAGAAGCCGCAGGAGCTGGACCGGGCGCTCGAGGTCGTACTGGCCGGAAGCAACGCGGATGAAGAAACTGGCGAGGACGCCCTGGCAGATGTCCGTCGAATCCAGGACGCGGCGCATGCGCGAGTCCCGCAGCCTGAGGCGAATCACGCGACGCACGGCGGGTGCGTAGCGCTTGACCAGCTCGGCGGCAGCCGCATGGTCACGAGCGCGGACACGGCGAATGAGGTCGAGGAAGTCATGATCTTCATCCATGAAGCACCCTCCGTGGCAGGGCGGCCCAGGCCGACCGCCTGTCATAGTATATCGCAGCTGGGTGACTCCAGCGGACACAGACCAGAAAACGGAGAAGCAGGCGCGGACTGTCCAAGCCGTTTGATGTACTTGGGGGTCGGTAAGAGGCTCTGACGAAGCGGTTAGTTGCCCAGTTTGCCCAATTTGCCAGACGTGTCAGAGCCTCTAATAAGAATGGTGGCGAATCATCACTTCTTTAGTGCTTTGCCGAGGAACTCTAACAACGCCTTGGTGGCCGGATCGACGGGCTAGCAGTCCGAGTTACAGGATAAGCGGCAGGCCCTGACCAGGGCGCACTGAAGTCGGTCAGAGGTAGGTCTTGAAAGCCGGTGCCAGCCGTTGTCGCTGGGGATCAAAGAATCGGACTGGCGGCTCAATTTGCTCGACCAACTGTTGGGCCCGGCGGCGCACCTCTGCGTCGGGGCTTTCTGTGGCTTTCCTCAGACCTGGCAACGCGGACTTGCCGAGCCGCGCTAGCTCATGTGCCGCCTGTTCGCGGTCCTTGAAGCGCTCACTGCCGAGCTGGTCAATCAAGGGCTTAATTTCCTTCTCGGATTTGGCCGGCACTGCCTTCTCGGTGACTTTACTTTCATCGGCCGCAGATAGAAAAGGGCAGATTCCCAGCAGGATTCCGCCAGCCATGAAGACAGCCAAACTCTGGGCAAATCGTCTCATGGTTTTTCACTCCTCAAGATTCATCAAGGCGCTCATTAACGGGGCTGGCAGCGGTCCGCCGCGCCCAGCCCCGCAGTCCCAGCCACAGCGGCAAAGGTAACCACGAGAGGCATGAGGTAGCCTTGCAGGCGCGATGTCGCTATGCCGCTGTCCCATTGTAATACGTCGTTGGCGACCGCGCAGCCCAGGAAAACTCCCGCGTAGAGCGCGAAAAACCACAAACCCGACTGTTCGCGGAAGTACGCGGCCCGCTGCTGCTCCGTCATCCCATTCCCTCCTGCTGAACAATCTGTTCGGCCAGTCACTCCGGGGGCGACCTCCGAGATGGACTACCTCCCGGCACTGGTCGCGGCATTCACTCGGGGGGCGGTGTCACTTTGACGCCGGTGAACAATCATGGAGACCCCGTGCCTGGGCCGTAGCGTGACCGAAGGGAAGATTTCCAATTCATAACCGGGCGCAAGTTCCAGGCCGTAGCGCTGCACGACGGTCGCCAGGATCAGAATCGCCTCCAGCATCGCGAATTGATTGCCGATACAAATGCGCGGCCCGTCGCCGAAGGGGAAATAGGCGCCTCGGGGCAGGCGCCGGGCCAGATCGTTGTCCCAGCGCTCCGGGCGGAAGGCGTCCGGATCGTCAAACCAGCGCGGGTCGCGTTGCACGACCCACTGCACCAGGGCAATTTGTGCCCCTCTGGGAATGTGATAGCCGCCGATCTCGCAGTCACAAAGGGCCTCGCGGCCGATGTTCGGGGCCGGCGGATAGAGACGCATCGACTCCTTGACGACCCAGTCGGCATAACGCAGCCGGGGCACGTCGGCACTGGCCGGCAGCCGGCCCTCGAGAACCTCATCGATTTCCGCAGTGAGGCAGGCCGCTGCCGCCGGGTGCCTGGCCAGAAGATAGAACGTGAACGACAGCGCCTGGGCGGTGGTCTCGTGCCCGGCCAGAAAGAGCGTCACCAATTCATCGCGCAGCTGCCGATCGGTCATCTGGCTGCCGTCTTCATCGCGCGCCGCGAGCAACCGGGACAACAGGTCGTCGCCGTTTGCCTGGGGCTCCGCGCGGCGGCGGGCAATGGTGCTGTACATGACCTGGTCGAGCTGCCGGCGGGCGCGGCGGAAACGCATATTGCCCGGCGTCGGCAGCCATCTGAATCCCGGAAACCACAGCGCGGGCCCGGCGAAGTAGGCCATCGCGTCATTCATGGCGCGGCTGACGCGGTCGGCCTGGTCCGCCATGCTCGCGCCGAGAAGGGTCTGGGAGGCAATCTCCATGGTCAGGCGCGTCATATCGGCATGGACATCGCGCGTTTGTGCGTCTTGCCAGCCCGCGAGCATCCGCTCCGCACATGCGACCATGACGGCGCCGTACTTCTGAATCTGGTCGAGCTGAAAGGCGGGCTGGGCCAGCCGGCGTTGCCGGCGCCAGACCTCGGCCTCGCTGGTCAGGAGTCCCTGGCCGAGCAGTTCCGCCAGCATTCGCGTGCCCTTGTCCTTGATAAAGTTGCGATGGTCGCGGCGCAGCACTTGCTCAATCAGATCGGGATGGACCACCGAATACACCACCATCGGCCCGACGCGCATGCGCACGACATCGCCGTACTCGCGCGCGCAGCGCGTGGCAAATTCAAACGGCTCGCGCATGATGGGCAGCAGATTACCAAGCAGAAGATTCCCCCGGGGGCCCGGTGGGGTGCGTGTGGTCGTATCCATGATTCTCAAGAATAGATGTAGCGGAGCCAGAGGACAATGCCATGTCCCTTCCTCACAGAACAGCGTTTCTTACAATGGGGAAAGCGACTTTGTCTCCCGTGAGTCATCTTGCCCAGAGGCGGCGCGGTCCTATTTTTCTCGGCCAAGCACTTCCACGCAACTGCAGAGGCGGCCTAGCAAACGTCCGTCGGGGGCTCTTTGCTGGTCACTCCGGCGCTTGCTATGATGTCAGTATGAGTGAGCGCGAGCGTCGTGAACAGGAGGGGCTTGCAGGTGAGGTCGAATTCGCCGCCGACCTAACAGACGCCGACCGCATTCGCATTTTCCGCGATCTGCTCCGCACCGCGGACGCCATCTGCAAGTCGAAATCGCCTGAAGAACTCCAGCGGGATGAAGAAGTGCGCCGATCCCTTGAAGAACCTGGCCGCCAGCGCTACCTCGCACTTTGTGAAAGACTCGGATGATCTTTGCTGGACTGATCGACGTTATCCACTGGCTTGAAAACGTCTTCGAGCGGCTTCAACTACAGCGTTCCTACGGCGGCGCCATCGCCTATAACTATTATGGCCCCCCCCGATTTACCCAGGACGTGGATGTCCTTGCGCTCGTGCCAGACACGAAAGTCCCCGAACTGCTGGATGAATTCTCATCCGCCGGATGCCGGCATCTCAGTCCCAAGGCACGCCCGGTGGAGCTGCATGCCGTCCTGCGCGACCTTCGCAGCAAGGCTCACCTGGCGGTGTTCGCCTGCAAGGGCATCCGAACGGAGTTGTTCTTGCCCTGCCATCCGTTCCACTATCGGGTCCTCGAACGAAGCCCTCAACGCGACTTGGAAGGGCGAATGATCCGGATTCACGCCCCCGAAGACCTCATTGTCTTCAAGAAAGTATTCGACAGACCCAAGGACATCGGCGACATCAAAGCTATGTTGATGGCCCAGAAGGGCAAGCTAGACATCGACAGGCTCAAGAGCGACGCCCAACAACTCCTGACCCAGGATGGCTATCGCGAGCTGGAATCGCTCCTGGGGCAGTTCGCATAAAGGAGGCTTACATGCCCGCAACCAGCGCCTTGATCGACCCAGCGAACGAAGGCCAACCGCTCCGAACATGCGCCCCCGGCCGGGACTCGCCAGGCAAGTCGGCCCCGTCGCTTTCTTCTGGACGGTAGCGATCCCTTGGGCTCGAAAGGCGAACAAAGACATGAAGGTTGTGGCAGCAGTTTATCTGACTGTCATGGGCGTGATGAGTCTGGTCTGCTTCATTGCCTATGGGATCGACAAGCGACAAGCCGGCAATGGCGGTCGCCGGATATCCGAGCGCACCTTGCAACTGCTGGCGTTCCTGGGCGGATGGCCCGGCGCCTTGCTGGGCCAGCGCCAGTTCCGTCATAAGACCCAGAAGGTGGGCTTTCGCATCGTGCTGTGGATGATCATTGCTTTACACGTCGGCATCGTGGCTGCCGTCGCCTATGCTTTTGTGACTTCACGGGACCCCAGCTAGTTAAGACAATCTGTCTTAACTCGTTGCGTCCCCTTTGTTTTTCCCCTTTGTTTTCCCCGTGACGAACTTGCCTTTGCACGTCTACTCATACGGCGCGAAGCGCGCGCACGCCCCGCCCGGCTATTGCGCTCGAGACGGCTCAGGTCATCGTGCATGCGCGTGAGCATGTGTTCAAAGTACATTTTGTAACCCGCGCAATAATAATCCTTCTCCTCGAAGCGGTTGCCGTTCTTGAGCGAGTGGAACATGCAGCCGCCGTAGCAAAGTTCCAGGAAAGCACACGCGGAGCAGGTCTCGAGGACGCTGCGCTCGCGTTCGGTGATTTGTCCGAAGAGAGCGGTCAAAGCGATTTTCTCGGGAGCCATGGCTTCGATGTTGCCATAGCGAAAAGCCGGTTCCCCTTGAAACATGCCGCAAGGATACAGGTCCCCTTCCGGAGAAATGCCCAGAAGATGTTGATGGCAGCTTTTCGTAAAGTGGCATGAACCGCTTACATCGGGCATGCCCAGCATCTTGCCGATATGACTCTGAAACGGCGAAATCGTGATGCTTGGCTCAGGATCGTCATACCAGGCATCAAAGAGCCGGATGAGAAAACGCCCGTATTGTTCAGCGCTGATGCCCAGGTCCTGCCCGTCGGCAGTCGCGGCCAACCCCGACTTCATAAGCGGATTCACCTGCATGTGAATCCCCTGGTTCTTGTACTCGCGATAGACTGCTTCGGGATGATCGATGTTGGCGGCGCTGACGACGACGATCGCCCCGGCGTCCAGGCCGCGCTCCTTCAGCCTGCGCGCGGCGTCCACCGTGATCTGATGTGGCGAGCGACTTGCGCAGGCTGAATGGGCATTGCTCCCCTCAGGCACTGCTGCGGACACCAGGGGCAGGCTGCGCGTTGGCGCAGGCTGTGCCGCCGGCGCGTGGAAGCGCCGGGCGCTGTCGTTCAGGCCGGCCGGCCCGTCCAGGCTCAGGCCAATGCAGAACTCATGGCGCACCAGGAAGTCGAGCACGTCCTCGGTCAGCTGCGTGGCATTGGTTTGCACGGCGTTGCTGAACTGCACCGCCGAGGGCAGCCGTTTCTGTTCGGCGATGATCTCCTCGAAGAAGGCCCGGCCGCGCGACAACGGTTCGCCACCGTGCCAAACGAAACGCACCGACGTGAAGTGCCTGGAATCGAGAAAGGCCCGGACAATTCTGCGCGCCAGTTCGAGCTTCATCGTTTTGTGATACACGCTCGGTTCGATGAAGCAATACCGGCAATGCATGTCGCAAGCGTTGGTGACCTTGATGATCAGCGTGACCTGCTTGTTCATCATACAACGATGCGCGCCTTACACGCCCCCCGTGACCGCATACGTGACGGTGTAGCTAACCTTGCATTTCTTTTTTGTCTTAAGCTCCTCACATGCACGTGTTATGGCGGGGCCCATCTTCTGCAGGAGGCCTTTGGCCACTTTTTTCCTGACGGAGCTCATCCGGGCTTTCAGTTTCGCCTGTTTGCGGACTGGGTTCTTTTTTGCCATAGGCGCCTCCTTTGACTAGTTAATGGTGAAGCGGCACCGCGCGCTGATCGGGTCTACTCGGACAGAAGAGTCTTTGTGCTTCGGGAAGAAACGTACTCCCGACATCCTGTGGACAAGGGAGATTGTGTTGAGGTGTCTGGAACCTTGCGGACAAAAATTTCCCGGTTTTCGCAGGCCTTGAGGGTTCCAGACGCCTTTTTCAACAGGCTGCTGGGGGACGGCAAAACCCGCCGTCTGTTGGCTGGACTATACTGGGTGACAGTGGGCTGTCAAGAAAAAAGGCTATCTTTTCTCCTTTTACTTCATAGTCAGCGCCAGCGGCTGCCTATCCGGATAAGGGGACAGGACTCCTAAATTCGCACAAAAGCAAGAGTCCTGTCCCCTTATGCGGATAGGCTCTAAGAATCTGGCGCAAGATTGGCGGCCGGTCGAGCACGTGTTATGATCCGGCATCGGCTAACCGGAATAACCATCGGCCGAGGAGCTTCGGCCATGACCGAATCAACGGACAATACCTCTGCCGGGCAAGTGCAAACCCGGCGCGATGAAGCCGCGCCTGCCATGAACCCTGCCGGCGATGCGCCGCGCCAGCACATCGGTCGCTGCCGAATTGAAAAGCTCCTGGGCGAAGGCAGCTTCGGACGAGTCTATCTGGCCCGCGACGACCAGCTGGACCGATGGGTTGCCATCAAGGTCCCGCATCGGCGGCGGATTGCCCGCGCGGAAGATGTGGAAGCTTATCTGGCCGAGGCGCGCGTTTTGGCGAGCCTCGACCATCCGCATATCGTCCCGGTTTACGACGTGGGCCGCACCGAAGACGGCTTATGCTTCGTCATCTCAAAGTTCATTGAAGGAAGAGACCTGGCGCTCCGCATGAAGGAGGCCCGCATCGATGCGACGGGAGCAACCGAGCTGGTCGCGACGATAGCCGAAGCCCTTCACCATGCCCATCGGCGCGGCCTGGTGCACCGCGACATCAAGCCGGCCAACATCCTGCTTGACAGGGCCGGCCAGCCTTATCTGACCGACTTCGGGCTGGCCCTGAAAGATGAAGACTACGGCAAAACGCCTGAATTTGCCGGCAGCCCGGCCTACATGAGCCCCGAACAGGCCCGCGGCGAAGGGCATCGCGTCGACGGCCGGTCGGACATCTTCAGCCTAGCCGTCGTGTTCTACGAATTGTTGACCCGACGGCGGCCGTTTCGCGGCGACACGCGCGCGGAGGTGCTCCGGGAAATTATCGGCTTCGAGCCGCGGCCGCCGCGACAATTGGATGATGCCATTCCCAAGGAGCTGGAACGCATTTGCCTCAAAGCTCTTGCCAAGCGCGCTTCCGAGCGCTACACGACGGCCAGGGACTTCGCCGATGATCTCAGGCATTTCTTCAAGCATGCCACGCAGATGGACAGTACCGCACCGGAGCCGGCGGCGCCGGTTGGCGGCACGCCACAGCCCGTAACGTCACCGGCCCCGAGTTCCGAGCTGGGTCCTGTGGCCATCAAGATCGTTCCGAAGGGCTTGCGCTCGTATGATGCCAAGGATGCCGATTTCTTCCTGGCCCTTCTCCCCGGTCCGCGCGACCGCGACGGCTTGCCTGAAAGTATTCGCTTCTGGAAGAGCCGCATCGACGAGACCGATCGCGACAACACGTTTAGCGTCGGCTTGATTTACGGGCCTTCCGGTTCGGGCAAATCGTCGTTGCTGAAAGCAGGCATCTTGCCACGCCTGGGGCCGCATGTGCGCGCCATTTATGTGGAAGCGACGGCCGAGGAGACCGAGGCGCGTCTTCTGAAAGCGCTGCGCAAGAATTTTCCCGACCTGTCTGTCGATCTTGGCCTGGCTGAATCCCTGGCGATGCTGCGCCGGGCACGAGGCCTGCAAGGAGGGAGCAAGGTACTGCTGGTCGTGGACCAGTTCGAACAATGGCTTCACGCCAGGGGCGCCCAGGAAAACCCGGTCATGGTCGAAGCGCTTCGCCACTGTGACGGGGCAACCGTCCAGTGTCTGGTGGCGGTGCGCGACGATTTGTGGATGGCCGCCAGTCGTTTCATGCGCGCCCTGGAGGTCCCGCTCCTGGAGGGCCAGAACTCCGCGGCCGCGGATCTCTTCGACCTGCGGCATGCCCGGAAAATCCTGGCCCTGTTCGGTCAAGCCTTCGGGGCGCTCCCCGAGCGTGCGGCCGACATGACGCCGGAGCACCAGGCCTTTCTCGAACAGGCCGTCGCAGGGCTGGCGCGGGAAGAAAAAGTCATCTCGGTCCGCCTGGCCCTGTTCGCGGAGATGGTGAAAGCCAGAGTCTGGCATCCGGCGACGCTCCGGGCGGTCGGCGGCATGGAAGGAGTCGGCGTCACGTTTCTCGAAGAAACCTTCAGTGCCGCCAATGCCCTGCCGCAGCACCGCTTGCATCAGAAAGCCGCCCGCGCCGTGCTGCAGCGCTTGCTGCCCGACGCCGGCGCCAACATCAAGGGCAACATGCGCTCCCGCCAGGAGCTGTGTCAGGCAGCCGCTTACACAGGCCAGCCGCGAGAGTTCGACGAGCTCTTACGCATTCTGGATAGCGAACTGCGCTTGATCACGCCCACCGACCCGGAGGGCGTACCGGGGGAGGAGAGCCAGGCTGTCCAGGCTGCGAGCGACATCAAGACCGACAAGTACTATCAGCTCACGCACGATTACCTCGTCCCGGCCGTGCGTGAGTGGCTCAGCCGCAAGCAGCGCGCGACATGGACCGGCCGCACAGAGCTGCGCCTGGCGGAACAGGCCCTGCTGTGGCAGGCCCGGCGTGAGAATCGCTTCCTGCCGAACTTGTGGGAATGGAGCGCCATGCGGCTCCTTACGCGCCCGCGGGATTGGACCGCTCCTCAGCAAGAAATGATGCACCGGGCAACGCGCTATCACGCGCTCCGCGGCGCCGCCCTGGGCCTTCTGCTCGTGCTCCTTATCTTGAGCGGCCTGGGCATTGGCCATGAGGTCCGCGAGTATAACAAGGCGACCCTGGCCAGAGGCCTGGTGGACAGCCTTCTCAGGGCAGGCAGCGCCAATGTGCCCGGCATCATCGAGCACATCGAGCGCTATCGTCGCTGGGCCGATCCCCTGCTGCGCGAGGAGTTTGCCAGAGCCAAGGAGGGCTCCGTGCAGAAGCTGTACACGAGCATCGCCCTGCTACCCGTCGATCCGACGCAGTCGGATTACTTGTATGAGCGCTTGCTGAGCGCGGATCCCGCGGATCTGCCATGCATTCGTGACGCTCTACGGGACCACCGGACCAGCCTCGTTACAGATCTCTGGAAGGTGCTGAATAATTCCCAGGAGGACGCCGACCGGCGTTTTCGCGCCGCCTGCGCGCTGGCAACCTGCGATTCCCAAGGCAGCGCCGTTGGGGGCGCGCCCTGGCAACAAGCGTCGCGCTTCATCGTGGACCGGCTGCTCGTAGAGGTGGAGAAAAATCCAAGCCATTACGCCGTCATGCGGGAACTGCTGCATCCGGTCCGGGAAAAATTGCTGCCTTCCCTGGCCCTGGTGTATCGCGACAAGAAACGGCAGGAGTCCGACCGTACGTTTGCGGCCAAGGTGCTCGCCGACTACGCTAGAGACCAGCCGGACTTCCTGGCTGACCTGCTCATGGACGCGGAGCTGAAACAGTTCCCCGTCCTCTTTCCCCGAGTCGAAGCACAGGGGGCCAATGCCCTTGGCCGTCTGCAGGAGACCCTGCGTGGCGACGTTAGCTCGAGGCGAACGGATGAAGAGAAAGAGGAACTCGCCAATCGGCAGGCGAATGCCGGCATTGCCCTGATCAAGACGGGCCAGGCGGATCTGGTCTGGCCGCTCTTGCAGCATCGCCCCGATCCGCGAACGCGGAGCTACCTCACCCATCGCTTTGCGCCTCTGGCGGTTGACCCCGCGATCTTGATGCAGAGGCTGGAGAAAGAAAAGGAGGTATCCATTCGCCGCGCTCTCCTCTTGAGTTTGGGTGAATATGAGGCCGACCAGGTCCCGGCCGGGCAACGACAGACCTTTCTCAACACACTTCTTGGTGCGTATCGGACTGACTCTGACGCCGGCGTCCACGGAGCCAGCGAATGGCTGTTGCGGCGCTGGAAACAGGAAGACGATTTGCGGACGGTCGACAAAGAACTGGCCACGGAGATCAGCGCGGCGCAACGTGGCTGGTACGTGAATAAACAGGGGCAAACGATGGTCGTGATCCGCGGCGGCGTGGAATTCGCCATGGGCTCACCCCCCGATGAAGCGGGCAGCTTTGCGGATGAGGACTTGCCGTTGCAGCGCTGGCGGATCGCACGAACGTTTGCCATCGCCGCCAGGCCGGTGACCGTGGAGCAATTCTTGCGCTTCCGCGGCGAACACAAGCCGCTGCGGCGCTACGCCCCAACGGACGATTGCCCGGCACACGAAATGACCTGGTACCTGGCGGCAGAGTACTGCAACTGGTTGAGCCGAAAAGAAGACTTGCCCAGGGAGGAATGGTGTTACGAGCCGAACAAGGCAGGCGAGTATGCCGACGGCATGAGACTCGCCCCTCATTATTTGAAGCGCACGGGCTACCGTCTGCCGACGTCTGCGGAGTGGGAATTCGCCTGCCGGGCAGGCGCCACGACGAGCCGCTATTACGGCGAGTCGGAAGGGCTGTTACACCACTACGGCTGGTATTTGTTGAACTCCGCACAGCACAGCTGGCCCGTCGGCAGCCTCAAGCCGAATGATCTGGGTTTATTCGACATGCACGGCAACGTCTGGAATTGGTGTCAAGATTCAGACCGGGCCTATGCGCTGGTGCAGCAAGGCAAGATCATGGAAGATAACGACGACCTGACCCTGGTCACCAACGCCGAGCGGCGCATGCTGCGTGGCGGTTCGTTCGGCCGTCAAGCCGTAAACATCCGCTCCGCCTTCGCTCTTCGGGTCCTACCGACTTACCACGATAACGACGTTGGCTTGCGCCCGGCGCGGACTCTACGCTGAACCCTCCACGCGGGAATCAGCTCGCATCTGGCCATGTCCCGCGAACCTACCGATCTAGACGGGTCAAATCCGGTTATGCACAATGCCTTGAATTCTCATCCGTTTATGGGGCGCGAGCACGCGGCTGAGTGTTCGGAAGCGGACTTCGATTGCACTACTCGCGCGCGACAGCGACAGGGAGGTTGCGATGAGTGAGAGCGCTGGCTTGCGCATTGACGTTGAGGCCGCCAAGGCGCTGGTTGACTGGAAGTCGCGGTTCGCAGATGAGGTTGCCGCGGGCGCGAGGATACTCGCAGTCGAATCCAGCCAGCCGGAGGGGCTTCGTCGCGTGCACGGGCAAACCATGCCAGGGCATAGCCGTACATGGGCATGGTCATATATCCTTGCCGGTTTATGCTCCAGCCGCCCAGGTGACCGACATTCCAGTACGATTCGCGAATTACGGCATTCGCCGTGATCACACCCAGTCCGAGGAAAACCGTGAGCAGATCGGTGAGCAGCTCATGGTCTTCTGCCTCGGGCGAAATGCGCCCATGCCCGAGGAGGTGAACATGACCCAGTTCGTGCGCCAAGGTGGCAACCAGCGCCAACGGATCGTGCACCTTGCTCGCTTCGATCCAGACGCGGTGCTTCCCGTTCACCGCCTCGTACAGTCCCGCGGTGCCGTGGCGAAACCCGCCTTCGTGGACGGGGTTGCGATCTTGATAGAAGTGCAGGTCGATCGTGTCGGCTTCAAGACCCATGTAGCCACAGACTCGGTCGAGCATGACTCGGACATCTGCCTCGGAGCCCGAATAGGCATCCGGAAAGAATTCGGTAGTTGGCAAGACAACCTGTGCGGCGCGCAACTGCGCCCGGCCAAACTGCGTGACCAGCCAATCCAGCCGCTCATCCAACCAGGCTCTGGATTCGGGCTCCACGGGACAACTTTCGCGCGACCGGCCGAACATCGGCTTGCCTCCTGGGCCTGCTCGCCTTGTGGACGGGCGAAAACCAGATGACGGTTATGGAGGATTCTACGCTGCCGGCGGCCGCGTTGCCACCGATGGCCGGCAAAGGGGCAACGCCGCCAGCGCTGCTTGAGCCTTCTCGCTTCGAACTAGGCCGCTCGGCTGTCGCAGGAATATTGGGGCTATTGCGTGCGGGCTAGGCGCACCTCAATGGCCGGCTTCTAAAGCGGCTTAGACGAAGATGTTGCCTGGCTGAATTGAGAACGATTCGTACTGGTCGGAATCGTCGTAAACGGTCATGTTCATTCCATTGTCGAAGGTTAGCGTAAAGGACTTCGGCGCGTCGAATTTGTGCGCGGTGACAGTCCGGCCGAGCAATCGATGAATTTTATAGTTGTCCCGGCTCAGGCTCTCCTGCGCTTGGTCGATGATCGTGCCGGCCGAGTCCATTAGTTCCCAGTTTCCCCACACCGAGATTCTTCTGTCCTCAGGGAAGAAATGTAATTGCAGGTCGTGACAGCCTATCGCGACCTGGATCAATTCAGCGCCAAGAAATGCACTGAGATCAAGATTCTGCGGGACACCGTGCATGGCATCATTATAGTTCGCCGCGACGCAGAGCTAGCCGACTCTAGCGCGCGTGCCCGCTTCGATTTGACTGCCAGGCCTCTTCGGTGGCATAATGCATTCTCGCCATGAACCTATTTCCAAAATCCCTGGCGGCGGTCGGTTTCCGCCGCGGGACTTGCCGCGCTAGTGCCGGCGAAGGTCTGCAACACCTGTTCACACGTTTTCCAGAGTTGCATGACTTCCTCTGCACTTGGGCGCTTTTTCGCCGCCAGTTGCTCCAGCTCCTCGTGCAGCTTCTCCAGGGGTTGCAACTCTGCCGCTGCAAGCTTGATCAGGCGGAGATCCCTGATGAGCGTGGCGAGCCGTTCGGCCAGAGACGCCAGCATTTTGAGCCGCCTCTTCACATCGGCAGCGACGGCGGTCAAACTTTGCAAGGCCTGCAACAAGGCTGCGGCCTGCAGGCGGTAGGAAGCCAGGTCGCCGGATGGCCCCGGTTGAGCGCCCTGGCCAGCCTTCCTGGAACGCTTGAAGACGCGGCCCATCATTCCTCGCAGGGCTCTTCTGGTTCCTGCAGAGGGAACGGCTTCTTGTTGTGCAGGTTCCGTGGGCGTATCCGTGAACTCCTGGAGCATCGAATCGACACTCTCCAGGGCAAAGCCCGGCGCAACAAGCTTGCAACAGAGGCTCGGGGCAGCCGCGGCGTCGAGCATCTCCCATCCTTCCGGGGCTTCGACCGGTTGTGTGATCTGATGCCCTTGACCGCCGGCGTTGACGACTTCAGACCTGTCCACGGCGACAAAAGCGGTGAAACGGCACAGGACGCCGAAACGCAGGGAAGTGGCCACAAGCTGCTTTTCCAGATTGCGCTCGCCAAGCACATAGCGATCTTCCAACTCGCGAATATGGCCCCGCGCCCACATGCAGGTTACAGCCGTATTGGCGCTGCGCGCGGCCGGAACGGTCTCCGACCACGCACGGCCTTCAGCGTCCCTGGCCTGAAGCGCCAGGGCGCCCTGGCCTTGTCCATGATACCTTCCCATGAGGCAGAGCGGCGCGCCTGCAAACAGGTCCGGCAGCCGGGCCGGCACCAGCGCATCCGGCTCGAATCTCAAGCCCGCCGGCTCGAGATGCAGATCGGTCAGCAGGGCCGTGCCGATGCGGCGATGAACGCGATCCATGACTTCATCGAGCCGGTCCTCCGATTCCACAAGTTCGCAGGCGCCGCCTCCCGCCGCCGCCAGGCGCTTCAGGAAGGCGTCGTTCACGGCCCGATCGATGCCAAGCGTGAAGATGCGGATATCCTTGAGCCGCTTGCCCAGGCTATGAAGGATCTGATCCTCATTCCCCACCTGGCCGTCGGTGACCAGCACCAGAATGCGGTCGCGGCCCTTGCTGTTGCCGGCGCTGGGCTCTGCTGGTTCGGGAGTCGCGGCGTCCTGGCTGGATAATTCGGTCACCGCCCGGGCAAGCGGCTGGGCCATTTCCGTGCCGCCCCGCGCATGGAGCTGCGCCAGAAATTCCACGGCGCGAAAGCGATTCCGGTTCGTCGCGGTCGCCAGGCCCTTCCCGGCAAACTCCGGCGGCATCTCGATGCGATCGTCGAAGGCATAGATGGCGAAGCGGTCGCGGTCGCCGAGCGTATCGACCATGCGCGCCAGGGCGCGGCGTGCGGCCACCATCTTCCAGCCGCCCATGCTGCCGGAGCGGTCGATCACAAAGACAATGTCGCGGGGCCGCTGTCCCCTGGCGAGTCCGATGGGCGGCACCAAGGTGAGCAGGAAGGTCCCCTGCCCGGCGTCGTCCTCGTCCGGCTTGAGCGTCAAGGAGGACTTCACGGCTTCCTCGCCCAGTCGAAAACGGAGAATGAAGTCGCGATCAAGCCGTGCGCCGGGATGCAGAACAATGCGGCGAACGCCGTCGCGCTTCTCCTCCAGGACGGCATGCAGGCTTGACCGGCAGGCGCCGAGCGGCAACGTCCCCGGCTGGACCTCCACTGCCAGGGACAGGAACACGGGATGGGGATAGCCGGGCAAAAGCACGGGCGGCGTGATGCGCGATGCATCCGGAACCGCATCCGTGTCGGCGGCGACGCCCGAGCCGACACTCGCTCCGGGCAGCGGCGTCCCCGGAATGTAGCGCGGCGCCACCACCAGCGGAAAGCGGAAGGTGACCTCGCCCTCGCTATAGGGAAGCGGCCCCACCAGGTTGAGATGCACGGTTGCCTCCTCGCCGGGCATGATGTTGCCCACGCGCATGGTGAAGACGCCCGCGCGCTCTTCCTCGGTGATGGCGGCGCGGTGACCGGCTTCCAGAGCCTGGTCGTACTCGCGCCGCGCCTCGGCTCTTTCCTTGAGCACGCCCTCGATCAGGCGCTTGCCGACCTGCAGGCGAAAGCGTGTGACCGCCGCCCGGTCGGGCAAGGGAAAGATGTAGGTCGCCTCGAGGGGCTCGTCGAGCGTGTTGACAAAGGTCTGACAGACGCTCGTTTCCGAGATGAGCCCATCGATCCGGGCGCTCACGTCCATGGCTTTGAGCGGCAGCGGTCCGCGCGGCGTCGCCAACGCTCCGAAGCCGGCCTCGTCGGTGCGGGCGGCGTCCGTGTGCAGTTCCTGATCGGTCAAAGTCGGCAATGTCCTGGCCATGCTTGTCCCCTTTCCGCGCGTACGCTCACACGAGCCGGCGCTTGTGCAACAGTTTGAGCAAGGGCGCCGCGGCCACGCGCAGCGCTGCCATATCATCGTCTGCGAGCGGCCGTCGGGCCGCCAGCAGCAAGGTGACGCCTGCCGCGATCCCCAGGCCCTGGAGCGGGAGGGCGGCCGGTAGTTTTTCCGGAGCTGTCGAAGTTTCGGGCGCTCTCTCCCGAACCTCCGCGTCTTCGTTCGCTAATGCCGGGGCAGGCATCGACCAGAACGCTGCGCTGCGGCTCGGCGTTGGTGTGTCCGTCCCAGGACCGCTGTTCACATAGAGGGGTTCCGGATCATCAGGCAACTGGGCAATGCCGCGCAGCTTCTTTTCCGGCAGCCCGACCAGTTGTTGCTGAATCTCCGCCAGACCCAGCCCGCGGGCTTGCAGTCGTTTGATGGCGACCAGTTGCAAGAGGTGCTTGCGCCCGTACAGAGCCGTCCGCCCGCGCATGTCGGCGGCCCGATCCAGGAGCCCCAGCGTCGTGTAATAGCGGATGGTGCGCAGATCCGGAACCCCCCGCACTCGGCCGTTGGGCGGCCCCTGATAATCGACCGAAAGCGCCAGGGCGACCTGGGCGCCAAGTTCGCCGATGGTCCAGAGCGGCTGTTGAGATCTGGCTGTCATGCCTAAATAATAACAGTGTCATATAACACTGTCAAGAGAGCGATGCGCGGGCAGAGCGGATCGAGGCGCATTTCTCAAAATGGCAACCTTTGGCCAAACGCGGACACGGGGAAACCGTCGCCGCCCTTCCATCTGGCATTCTGTGCTGGCGGAGTGGCGGTTGTTACTCGGCAGCAGTGCTGAGTTCCACAGGGGCCAAGGTCAACATGGCCATTGGCCATCTTGGCGGTCCGCCAAGGGGGAGTGGTGAATTGGCGGGCGGACGGCGCTAGCCCCCCGGCTCAAAAAACGTGGCAAAGTGGTTTCCTGGACCCCTAAAATTTCAGTTTTTGTTCGCGTTTTTCTTCGGAGCTCGCGAGGATCAACCGGTGCTGCTTCGTTCAAGAGCAACCTGCCGGCTCAGCCGGATTTTTTCGGAAATTCTCCAAGACCGCCATAGACCGCCAAGTGACTTGGCGGACGGATTAATGAGAAATCCTCATCCCTAGGCGGGG
>DASZFN010001075.1:0-23286 GCA_035939715.1 Gemmataceae bacterium
CTAAGCGGCGTGCAGCGTGTTCAAAGAGACCTTCCCGCCAGCCTGCACGGCACGAAGATAGGTTCCTGGGACATGGCGAACGGCCTCCCGGAAGGATATATCCCCAACCAGGACCAGGGCCGTTTTTACATTGCCGTGCAACTCCCCGACGCCGCCTCGACGGAGCGGACCCAGGCCGTCGTCGATCACATTCGCGACCTCGTGCAGCCCATGCAGGGTATCGTCCACGTAACCGAAATCGCCGGCCAATCATTTACGTTCAACGCCAACGGCTCGAACTTCGGCCAATTCTTCGTAACGTTCGACGACTTCGACAAGCGCCGCGATCCGTCGCTGAGCGCCACGGCCATCACGCGGCGCGTTCAGGAACTGCTCGACCAAGAGGTGCCGGAGGCGAAGGTATCGCTCTTCACGCCGCCGCCCGTGTCCGGTCTCGGCTCGGCCAGCGGCTTCAAGATCATCATTGAGGATCGCGGCGACCTCGGCATCGTCGAGCTGCAAAAGCAGGTGGAGCGCGTCATCGCCCGCTCCCGGGAAAGCGACAAGGTCGAGAACTTATTCTGCATCTTCCGGGCCAATGTGCCGCAGCTTTACGCGGACATCAACCGCGAGCAATGCCAGACCATGGGGGTCAATACCAAGGACGTATTCGATACCCTGCAGATTTACCTGGGGTCGTATTACGTCAACGACTTCAATCGCTTCGGCCGCACCTGGCAAGTGGTGCTGCAAGCAGGCGGCGAGTTCCGCAACGACCCGGAGCGGATCAAATTGCTCAAGGTGCGGAATGCACAAGGAGAGATGGTGCCGCTGGGCGCCGTGCTCAACATCCGCGAGATCGGCGGGCCGATCAACATCGGCCGCTACAACATGTATCCCGCCGCCGCCATTCTGGGCGGCACCAAGGAGGGCGTTTCCTCCGGCCAGGGTATCGACGAGATGGAAAAAATTTGCCGCGAGGTGTTGTCGCCCGGCATGGCGTTCGAGTGGACCGAGATCAACTACATGCAAGTGGATGCCGCCAAGAGCCTTGGCAACCGCATGATTATCCCGCTGTCGGTCGTGTTCGTGTTCCTGGTGCTGGCGGCGCAGTATGAGAGCTGGGCCTTGCCGTTGGCCGTCATCCTGGTGGTGCCGATGTGCATCCTGGGTTCGCTGACCGGCGTGGCGGCGTCCCGGGGCGACATCAACATCTTCACGCAGATCGGCTTCGTGGTGCTGATCGGCCTGGCGAGCAAAAATGCGATCCTGATTGTCGAATTCGCCAAGCACAAGCGCGAGTCCGGCCTGTCGCGGCACGAAGCCACCCTGGAGGCATGCCGGCTGCGGTTGCGGCCGATCCTGATGACTTCGTTCGCCTTCATCTTTGGCGTTATTCCGCTGCTCGTCGGCACCGGCGCCGGCTCGGAAATGCGGCGAACGCTCGGAGTCGCCGTGTTCAGCGGCATGCTCGGCGTCACGCTGTTCGGAATCTTTTTGACGCCGGTGTTCTTCAACGTGATCGAGTGGTTCATCGATATGCGCGGGGCTGACGCCAAACGCAAGCATCGCGTTAGCGACGTGTTGCTGTTGCCGTTGCGGGCCATCAAGGTTGGCGTAGTTTGGGTCGCCACGGTGATGGCTCATGCCATGGTTTCGCGAGCCGCGCGGAAACCCATGACCAGCGTCGTGGAAGCGAAGGGGCGTCCGCGCGTTCGAGAAGGCAAAGCGGAAGTCGCCGGCGATGGAGATGGGAACGGCAAGCCGGAGAAGCACGACGGGCAAGCGGTTCGCGGCAACGGTCACGTTGCGCCCAGGAGTGAAGAAGGCGGGCGAGCGCATGATGAGAAGTCAGAACATGTGATGGAGTACCCCAAAGGGGTTTGACAACATAGCCCAGGGTCGCGCCAGCGCACCCTGGGTAGTAGATACGAACCACGAGGATTTCTACCCTGAAAGGGTTACACAAACTTCCAAAGGCTCCATGCAACCCCTTCAGGGTTGAAATGTTTTGTGTCTGTCTGCCTCCCAGGGTGCGCTGGCGCGACCCTGGGCTATGTTGTCAAACCCCTTTGGGGTTCGGATTTCGTGCTGTTCTCGAGACGTGAGGCATAGTCCGTGTTTTCGCGGTTCTTTATCAATCGGCCGATCTTTGCGTCGGTGCTGTCCATTGTCATTGTGCTGGGCGGCACGGTGGCGTTGTGGGCCTTGCCGATCGCCCAGTATCCGGAGATCACACCGCCGACCGTGGAAGTGTCGGCGTCCTATCCGGGGGCCAATGCCCAGGTGGTGGCGGACACGGTGGCGGCGCCCATCGAGCAGCAGGTCAACGGCGTCGAAGGCATGCTGTACATGTCCTCGCAGTGCACCAACGACGGCAACTACTCGCTCACCGTCACGTTCAAGCCGGGCTCCGACCTGAACATCTCCCAGGTGCTGGTGCAGAACCGCGAGTCGCTCGCCGAGCCGATCCTGCCCGACCTGGTCAAGCGCCGCGGCATCTCCGTCAAGAAGAAATCGCCCAACGTGCTCATGATCGTCAACCTGTTCTCCAAGGACGGCAGCCGCACCAGCCTGGAGCTGAGCAACTATGCCACCATCCAGATCCGCGATGAACTGTCGCGCCTGCCGGGCGTCGGCGATATCACCTATCTCGGCCAGCGCGATTACAGCATGCGGTTGTGGCTCGATCCGCAGAAGATGGCGGCCTACAACCTTAACCCGCAAGATGTTATCAATGCCGTCCAGGCACAAAACATCCAGGTGGCCGCCGGCCAGATCGGCCAGCCGCCCACGCCCACCGGCCAGGTGGCGCAGTACATCATCACCACGCTCGGCCGCCTGGAAAATACCGACCAGTTCGCCAACATCATCCTCAAGACGACCGGTGGCACCCTCGTCTACTTGAAGGACGTGGCCAATATCGAGCTCGGCGCCCAATCCTACGACCAGACCTGCACGCTGGACGGCAAGCCGTCGGTGGCGCTGTCGGTGTATCAGCTGCCCGGCTCGAATGCGCTGGAGGTGGCCCAGCGCGTCAAGGAGCGGATGCGGCAACTGCGCGACCATTTCCCGCCCGGCATCGATTATTCCATCGTCTATGACACGACCCCCTTCATCACCGAATCGATTGCCGAGGTGCGCGAGACGTTGATCGACGCCATCGTGCTGGTGGCCGTGACGATCCTGCTGTTCCTGCAGAACTGGCGCTCGGCCATCATCCCGCTGGTCGCCGTGCCCGTGGCGATTGTCGGCACGTTCGCGGTCATGGCGGCCATGAACTTCAGCCTGAACAACCTGACACTGTTCGGCCTGGTGCTGGCGATCGGCATCGTCGTGGACGATGCCATCGTCGTGGTCGAGGCGGTCGAGCATCATATCGAGCACGGCATGTCGCCGCGCGATGCCACGCTGCGCGCCATGGAACTGGTGTCCGGCCCCGTGGTGGCCATCGGCCTGGTGCTGGCGGCGGTGTTCGTGCCCGCGGCGTTCATCAGCGGCATCACCGGGCAGTTCTTCCGGCAGTTCGCCTTGACCATTGCCGTGTCCACGCTGATCTCGGCGTTCAATTCGCTGACTCTCAGCCCGGCCCTGTCCGCGCTGCTGTTGCGGCGGCGCGTCAAAGGCGTGGTGGAGCCGCTGCCGGCCTTTATTTTCGCGCTGTTCGGCGCCTGGGCCGGCCACAAGCTGGGCCGCCACCATGCGGACCAGGCGCTGGCCGTCTTGACGTCGCACGGGCCCAGCGTGCTGCAACACCTGTCCGCGAATGTGCTGGAGCTGCTGCGCCAATGGGGGCCGACCGGAGCGGGGGCGCTCGCCGGCTTTCTCGTCGGGCAGTTCCTGGGCCGGCCGCTCAACGCCGTCCTCGGTTTGACCTTCCGTGTTTTTGACCGCGGCTTCGCGGCATCAACCAATCTGTACACGCGCACCATCGGCAGCCTGCTGCGCGTCAGTGCGATCGTGCTGCTGCTTTATGGCGGCCTGCTCATGCTGACCTGGTGGGGCTTCACGCACACGCCGACCGGCTTCATCCCGCAGCAGGACAAGGGCTATCTGCTCGTCAACGTGCAACTCCCCGACGCCGCGGCCGTCACGCGCACCGACGAGGTCGTGCAGCGCATCGAGAAGATCGCCCTGGACACCAAGGGCGTCAAGCATACCGTGGCCATCTCCGGCCAGTCGATCCTGCTCAACGCCAACGCCTCCAACTTCGGCGCGCTGTACCTGATGCTCGACGACTTCGACCACCGTGCCAAACCGGAGCTGACGGCCGACGCCATCGCCAAAACGCTGCAGGAGCGCTTCCAGAGCGAAGTGCCCAACGCCATCGTCAACCTCTTCGGCGCCCCGCCGGTGGAAGGCCTGGGCACAGCGGGCGGCTTCAAGATCATCGTGCAGGACACCAACGACAACGGCCTCAAGACTCTTCAGGAGACGGCCGATAAGGTCGTGGCCGCGGGTGAAGAGGACCCACGTCTGCAAGACCTGTTCACTAGCTTCCGCGCTGATACGCCGTGGCTGGAGCTGATCATCGACCGCGCCCAGGCCCGCGACCGCGGCGTGTCGATCGACGACCTGCGCACGACGCTGGAGTCCACGCTGGGCCCCTACTACATCAACGACTTCAACCGCTTCGGCCGCACCTGGCAGGTCAACGTGCAGGCCCTGCAGAATTTCCGCGGCTCGGTCGAGGACGTCAAGCAACTGAAGGTCCGCAACACCCAGGGGGACATGGTGCCGTTGGCCGCGTTCGCCTCGGTGCGCACCATCAGCGGGCCGGTGCTGATCATGCGCTACAACATGTACCCGTCGGCGGCCGTGCACGCCGACCCGAGCCCGGGAACCAGCTCCGGCCAGGCCATCGAGCATCTGGAAGCGGTCGCCAACGACCCGGAGCAGTTGCCCACCACCATGCGCACCGAGTGGACCGAGCTGGCGCTGTTGCAGCTCCAGACCGGCAATACCGCCATGTGGGTGTTCCTGCTGGCGGTGGTGCTGGTGTTCCTGGTGCTGGCTGCCCAGTACGAGAGCTGGGCGCTGCCGCTGGCAGTGATCCTGGTGGTGCCGATGTGCCTGTTGTGCTCGATCACCGGAGTTCACCTGGCGCAAATGGACGTGAACATCTTCACGCAGATCGGCTTTCTGGTGCTGGTGGGGCTGGCGTGCAAGAACGCGATCTTGATTGTCGAGTTTGCCAAGGCGCAGCGCGAGGCGGGTGTGGAGCGGCGCGAGGCGACGCTGGCCGCCTGCCAGTTGCGCTTGCGGCCGATCATCATGACGTCGTTCGCCTTCATCCTGGGCGTGGTGCCGCTCATGATCTCGGAGGGGGCCGGGGCGGAGATGCGGCGGACGCTGGGGACGGCGGTGTTTTCCGGCATGTTGGGCGTGACCTTGTTCGGCATCTTCCTGACGCCGGTGTTTTATTACGTGATCCAGTACTTCGCCGACCGGCGCGCGCTGCGCCTTGCCGCCCGAGAGGAAGAAGACCGGATGCTGGAGTCGCAGGCGCATCCGGTGCAGGCTTAGAAAAAGTTTCTCGCAGAGCACGCAGAGAGCGCAGAGGAGAAACAGGAGACGAACCGGGAAGACTTGTGAAGGTGTACCGAGGAACCAGTCGCTGAGCTCTGCGTTCTCTGCGAGCTCTGCGAGAAATGTTTCTAGGAATCGATCATGCGAATAAAAACTCCCGCGCAGGCGGACAAGATAATGGCGGCAGCCGCCCGGCTGTTTGGCACGCAACGCTTTCATGAAGTGCGCATGGACGACGTGGCCGATGCGGCCGAGGTCGGCAAGGGCACGCTCTATCGCTACTTCCGCGATAAGGAGGAGCTGTTCACCGGCCTCCTGGAGTACGCCCTGGAGCAATTCCAGGAGCGGATCCGCGCCGAGGTCGAAAGGGAGTCGGGAGCGCGGCGGCGGCTGGAGGCGTTGGTGCACGCGATCATTACCTACTTCGATGAGCATCCGCATTTGATGGGCCTGATCCAGCGCGGCGAGCTGTTCCACGTGGGCGATCAGCCGTTCGTGTGGAGCTACACGCGCGTGGGCGTGCTCAAGCAGATGACGGACCTGTTCGAGGAAGGCCGGCTGCACGGCGACTTTGCGGTGCGCGATCCGGACTTGACGGCGATGATGCTGCTGGGCGGCATCCGCACGGTGATCCGCGCCGGGCAAAAGCCGCGGCCGGCGGATTTGCCGGGGCGGATTGTGGAGAACCTGCTGTGGGGGGCGGCGGGGGCGGGGTGTTCTGGTTCGGGAGAGAAAAAACTAGTTGGGAAAGCAAACGGCGTGCAGGCGGTATCTCGGAATTAGTCGAGCTACTCGGGTCTCTGCAATGCTGAAGCATATGAGAAGAGAGCAACTTTTCGAGTTTCTTGAGCAGAAGGACCTGGCTTTTTTGCTTGAGCTGCTTGACGCTTGCTATGACGCGATGAAGTCGGACCAGCGCGAAGCAGTGTTCGGCAAAACTAGCCAGTGACCTGCCGATTCCCGCTGTGGATGGAGAGCTTCTGCTCAAAGAGGTTGAGGCGTTTCGGCGGCAGTCTCTGGCCAAGGCTTTCTATGCGCCCTTCGACATCAATTCGAAGAATTTCATGCATGTGCCGGAAGAGACAAGGGAATGGTTCAATCAACTGGGCGATCTCCTTCAGGACAGTTGCCGTCTCAGTGCACAAGGCGACCACCAGCACGCGGCCGCGTGCTTTGCGGTGTTGTGCGAACTGATTGAGGCAATGGAGCAGGGAGACGAAATCGTTTTTGCCGACGAACTCGGAAGTTGGATGATTCCCATGGAAGGAAAGATCTGGCTTGCCGCCTACATGACGTCCCTGGCGGCGGTCTCGACGCCACAGGAGTTCACGGTACGAGCGATCCCATTGATCCGGCGGGATAGCTATCAATCCTTTTCCGGAAAGGCTTTTCAATCGGCGCGTAAGGCTGCCGACAAGGCGCAGAAGACTCATCTGGATGCGGAGATAAAACGACACAAAATCCGGACCAAGTCGACGGGTGATTAACGGCGGCTAAGCATTACCTTTCTTCCCGCAGACTATTCAAAGCGGGCCTCTCTTCCGTCACGAAAAGCACACATTGCACTATCTGAACATAAGTATACAATAAACCGATTCACTGCTGCCCGATTCATTTCATTTCACGCGACACGAACTCGTGAAATGAAATGAACCGAATGAAATGAATCGGTGTAACGCATTACCTGCGGTTATGTTATGGAGAAGACGAAAATGACGGTCAACAAAGAATCGGCCCCATCATCCGTCACGGTCGAGCAGCTGCTGGAGCAAATGCGACCCTGCAATGAGCTTGAGGACCAGCGGCCGGCCATGCCCTGGTTGTGGCATGGTTACCTGGCGCCGGGCAAGGTGACCTTGCTGACGAGCGAGTGGAAATCGGGCAAGACCACGCTCACCGCACATCTGTTCGCGCGCATGGCCAACGTGCGCACAAGATGTAGGCCCAGAACGTTATCAGACCGATCAGCGGCGGAGAATAGCACCACGCCAGCGACGGGGCGCCAATGCAGGGAAAGAGCCGGTGAGGCGCTTCCGCACCGCAAACAATGCAGACCGAGGGAAGAGATCCATCCGCGATCTAGTCACGCGGAACCGAAACCGTCGCCATCCGCTGTGTTCTCCTTCGCCGAACGCTCGGCTAACCGCTCCTCGAATGTGACCCGATCCACCGTTCGTGGATTTTCAGGGATTGTACGAAAGAGTTCGGCAGTTTCGCCGGGAGCTTCTCTTTCATGCGGCGGAGGCCGACCTCGGAGACCGGCTTGCGAAGCGCGCGGAAGACACTGTGCGCGTTCTCGCATAGCACCTCCTCGATAAGCCGCCAGGATGCAGCAACACTGGCCATGGTACCGCCCGCTCGTGCACCTGAACCTTGGCCACAACATAACCGGTTTCCTTGCCGGTGACTAACCGAGGAAGCCGGAATAATGATAAACCAAAGGCCAATCGTTTCGCCAGGTAAGCGCATGCACCATCCCGTGATTCTGGCCGTGCCGCTGCTGATGCTGCTGGACTATGCGCTCACGATCCTGGGGGCGCGGGCATCGTTGCAGGTATACCGCCGGCACTTTCGCATGCCGCATTATGAATTGAATCCGATGTGGCAAAAGAGCGTCGCCCAACTCCGCTGGTTTAATCCGCGGCACCTTGGGTTGGTCTGCCTGGTGACCGCCTTGTTGCTGTTGCCCGAGTGGTTGCCTGACTTTCCGTTCGTGGCGCTGCAGTTCCCTTTCGAGTATGCTGCTCGGCGCCTTCGTGGCCGTTTGCGGCCGGCACCTGACGAATCTGCTGCTGTTCTGGTATCTGAACCGGCATCCGAAGGAGATCAGCGGCGAAGTGACCATGACGCAGCGTCTGGGTCTGAGAATTTCCTTATTCAACGTGCTCGGACTCCTGCCGCTGGCCGGTCTTGTCGCGGCCCTCGAGCCGGAGCCTTATCCCCTGGGAGTATTGCTTGGCGTCCTGGCGATTGCCCTGGCCCATATTCTCTGGGCACGGCGAGCAGGGTCGACACCACCATTGCGCTCGCAGCAAGATGAGGGTAAACTTCTTACGCATGACTAACGCCTGTCCCGCAGCCGGCTTGCCAGTGCTGAACGTACTTCTGAATCTGTGGCGAGGCCAGATCTCCGTGGCTGCCGACATAAACGCTCGGCTGCCATAAGCGCTCGACTCCTGCTCTTATTACCTCCTGAGGAAACTCTGCGTAAAGAAAGTGCTGCGCCTGATTCATCAAGGAAACGATCAAAGCTCCCGGCGCCACACCCGGGTGCACGCGGACGGCAAGATGCACGTGATCGGCCACGAACGAAACCTTGAGAAGCGCGAACTTCAGCGCGCTCTGCAGCCTTCGCCAGCAAGCGCTTACGGCTTTGCCTTCCGGCGCACCAAAGACGCCGTGGCGTCTCCACGTGGCCAGCACGCAATGAAAGTCGAGCCGCGTGAAGGCGTGATTCGCTGACAGGAGGGCTTCCTCCGCGGTAGTCGGCGTCCAGGCCTGAACGAAGACGGGTGGAACCACGCGCTTGGCGTAGCCGTGGTGTTCGCCCTGTTGGTTCAGGTATTTTTCCACTTGCTCGGTGGTGCTTTTTCCGGAGGTGCAGGCGAAATAGCCTTTGCTGAGCAGATTGGTCGGTTCCGCGAGGTTAAGTGATTCGCGGAGCCAGCGGCTGGTTTTGCCTTTTAGCTTGCTGGCGCAGGAGGAGATTGATTCTTCGGGTTTGAGGCTGACGAGGAGTCGGACGTCTGTGGGACTGGCGGTGCATTCGAGGACGTGGATGTTGAAAGGAGCGACGAGTTCAGCGAGGACCGGCTGAGTGAGGCCGGCGAGTGGCGCGTGCGGGCGGAGGCGGTGGGTGCTCCAGCGGAGGTAAGCGTGATAGCAATAGGCGAAGCGGATGCTGGAGAGTTCGTAGGGTTCGGCGTGCATCGTAGAAACCAGCCTAACAATCCACGGGACAAGCCCGTGGGATTTCCTGAAGACTGCGGTGGCCGTCTGTAGAAACCAACCTAACGATCCACGGGACAAGCCCATGGGATTTCCTGAAGACTGCGGTGGCCGTCTATAGAAACCAACCTAACGATCCACGGGACAAGCCCGTGGGATTTGAGACGGCTTTGGATGCCGCGGGCTTGCCCCGCGGTTTTCACGTTCGTTTCTACCTCAGGCTTCCTCCGAAAGCAAGGATGCCACGGGCTTGTCCCGTGGTGCTTCACGTTGTTCTCTACTGTTCGCGGTGGCTTCCTTCCCTCTGTGGCGGTCTTCATGAAATCTCCTTGATCGCTTGTTTATCAGATTGTAGCTGAATGCTGCAAGATGCTGTACAGTCGCTCTAGCTTGGAGATTTTGCGGCGCGGGCGATCGCGTCGCGAATGGCCTGGGTCGGATAGCCGAGGATAGTGGCTATGCGGCCGGTTTTCTTTTCCATGGTCGTGAAGCACTCCTCGTCCATGAAGAAGATGCGATCGCACTCGATGCTGAAATTCGCATCGGTCTCCATGATGCGGACCGGCTCGGCATCGCCGTCCCGGGCCAGGCACAGGGCCAGGCTGTCCTCCGGGTCCAACAGCCAGGCGTCGCCCGATTCGGTCGAAAAGAGCAAGAGAGGACCCAGCGTTACGCAGCGGGAGTCGCGTTCCCTGGCGCGCTGGACGATGTAGTCCACCTGGCGCAGGATGCTGGCTTGCTTGCCGGATAGCCGGCGCGCGGATAGATGCCGTTGGGGCAGTTTGGCCTGCGGCGCTTTTCGGTCCCGTTTTTTCTTCATGGTGGTTTGTAGATTCGCAGGAACTGGTTATCCAGCACCGGACACTGGCTAACGGCTTGGTGGATGCGTGCTGCCAGCGCGACGCTGTCGGCATCCCAGGTGCAAGCAATAATACCTGAGTGAGGTTGCACACGCTGATGCAATCGGAAGAAATCGCGGCGATTGAAAGTCAGGACAGCCCGACCTTGCTGGATGGCAAAGGCCAGGACGTCGGCGTCGGGCGTTTTCTGATTACCCTGACCAGCTTCCTGAAACCGTTAATACGTCATGCCCGAGTCGACGCAACTCATCGACGACCGGATAATCGAAGTCCTCATCGGCATACAGTCGGGCCATGCGGGTCAGGATGCCTCGTTGTCCCGAATGGTCTGGTCGATCTCAGGGCGATGGGCTGCGTAATAATTCCAAGCAACTTCCAGGTCTGCTTTCGTCAGACCAGGGATACGCCGTAATAGCTCTGCATCCGGAAGCCCGCCTTGTTGTCTCTCCACCAATCCCCAAACGGTAATGCGCGCGTTGCGGATGCACGCCGCGCCGCCGCATACACCCGGAGTCTTTTCGATCCAGCTCTTTGGTCGTGACGAGGAGCCTGCTGACATGTCTGCAGCAACCTGGCTGTTTTCGGAAGTCATAGGTGTCTCCTTCACTGATGCCAGGCTAGCACAAGCGGACAGAGATGGGAATGCAAAGCAACGGGCAAGGCATGTGACGGGGGCGGCTACTCGAGCCGGCTAGTTGGAAACTTACCGCCACAAAGAGCCCGTTACTTGGTGCGAAAGCCCGGACCGGGACCCTGGCGCGTCGCATGGCCTCGCCGGGCGGTGGGGGAGCTGGTTGCCGGTCGGCCAGGAACGGGCGCGGCGGAGGCAGTTGCGCCCGGTAGGTAGCGCGAATGGGCAGCGGCGGCGAGAAAGGGAGCGGGACCGAGAAGTTCCGCGGTGGAGACCGAACGGGGCACGCCCTTCTGGACGATGGTGCAGGAGCACAGCGGCGTGCGGGCTTCGGCCAGGTCGTAGAGGTCGTTCTGGATCAGGCCGCGGTCGGTAGCGTGCAGGGTGGGCGTCGTGAAGGCGGGGCGGAGCAGCAGCAGGCCGATGCCTTCGTCCCAGGCGGCTTGCTCGGCGTGCGCAGTGAAGGAGCTGTTCGTGATCAGGATGGCTTTGTGGGCGCCGACCTTGAGCTTCACTTGCTGAAGCAAGAGCACATCATGCTGATGGACGGGATCGCGGCTGCGCCATTTGGCATTGGCAATGTTGATGTATCGCAGCTCCGCGTTGGCGGTTTCCCAGTAGAGATCGATTTGATGCTGGAACGGCGCCAGCTTGATGAGAGTTTCCTTGTGTTCGCGCTCGGGATTGGGAATCCGCACGGAGCGGACTTGCTCCAGCGGGATCTTGAGCTGGTCGGCGATGAACCAACGGCACAATTCTTCATACTGGATGCTGGTCATGTCGGTGTACCGCTTCATAGGTGTAGAGCGCGGCCTCGGCGGGGACGAGCCGGCGCATCTGGCAGGCGAGGAGCCGGGGGCGGTCCGTGGTAAGCTTCGTGTGATCGAAAGCCGGACGGACGAGGAAAAGGGCGATGCCGTCGTCCTCGGCGGCGGCGACCGCCCGGCGCGTGAAACAGGTGTTGGTGATCAGGACAGCTTTGTGAGCGGCCAGTTTGTGGCGTACCTGTTGCAGGTGCAGCACGGCGGCCAGGCCGGCCGGGGAGGCTGTCCGCCAGAGCGTGTGCGCGATATGGACATAGCGGGCGATGGCGTCCTCACTAATCCAATGAAGATCGATGCGGTGACGGTAACGCGCCTGGCCGCGGCGGAGCGGATTGGCGGTTTTGAGCGTTTGAATAACGCCCAGGTCGATGGCGAAACGCTGGGCCACAAAGAACCGGCAGAGTTGGCGATATTGCGCTCGCGTCACAACCAGCTCCTGGACGGGAGATGGAATAAAAACGAGAGCCTTTATTATACACGCTATTAGTGTACGTTTGTCAATGCTTGAGTGTCGTCAGCTTATCTTCTGGGAAGGTGGTGAGGACGAGGTCCTTGAAGTGAACCTCCTGGGGTTCCTTGTTGGCGTGCAGTTGCAGACCAAGCGGCCCTTCCTTGATGCGATCCGGCTGCGGATCGCGCCAGTCGACCACGGCGCTGCCGTTGACCGCGACGCGCACGCGGTTGCCCTGGGCCAGGATCTCCAGGCTGTTCCAATCGTGTTGCTTGCCCACTTTGCGGGCCGGGGCGCCGTCCACGGGCAAGCCGTTGCGGCCGAACAGATCGTACATGCCCCATCCCGAAGGAAACATGACCAGATGGCCGGCATAGGTGTACTTATCCTGCTCCGGCGCCACACGCCCCCAGAAGGCGATGCCCGAATGCATCTCCGATTTGACCAACTTGACGGTCGCCGTCAGTCGAAAATCCGTGAACTTGCGCTTGGTGAGCAGGTAGGTGCTGACCTTGATCGGCTACGTGTTCTTGCCGACGATGACGCCGTCTTCCACGGACCATAAATGGGAATACCCTTCCCAGCCGTCGAGGTCCTTGCCGTTGAAGAGGGTGATGGTTTCCGATTGTCCCTGGCGCGGCGGGACGATGGGCGCCTCCTTGTTCTTGTCATCGGCGCGGCCAGGCAGGCTGCTTGATAGCGCCGCCAGGATCGGCAGCGCGAGCGCCAGGAAGGCGGATAATCGAGAGACAGAGCAGTTACGTTGAGCCATGTCGCAATCCTCACGGGCGGCAAGTTTGGGATAAGACCTAACTCAATTCTCAGTACCCGCTTTAAGGCCGTGAAGCAATCAAAATATTGGCACAGAGGCCGGAGCACTCTCCGTTTGGCGCGGGCTACCGATTGTATAGCGCCGAATCGCGGCGCGACGGCAAGGAAGAGGCCTATTCACGGAGGATTGGCACACTTTCTGCAAAACCAATACTGTTGTGCTGCCCGACGGTATCAGAGGAGAGCATCTGTGGAACATACCTTAACCGTTCTCTTGCGACGAGACCCGAGCCGGGACCGGCAGGAAAACCGGATCGCGTTTGAGGGCTATGAGATGTTATGGCCCGATGGCCGGCCCATTAGCGTCGGCTTCGATGCCTTCTGCCGGCAAGGTCAGCGGCTGCTGGGTCTGGGCAAATATTTGGCGGGCTGCTCGGAGCGCGTGGTCGATCTGGTCTGCATGCCGCTGGCCGATCGGCAGGCGCCTTTCAACCGCCTGCCGGGCCATCGCGTGCGCCGCTTAGGTCTGCGGCGCACGGGAAGACAGGGACGCCTGTACTTCCTGGACGGCACGCCCACGACCATCGTTCTGGATCTCGATCGCGACGAGCCGCGCTTGCTCGACTGGTTTGGTCTTCCGGATCTTGGCGATGGCGAATGCCGCTGGTTTGATCTTGCGGCCCGTGGCGTGGCCGTTGCGCCGGAGCTGCTTTGCCGATAAGTCAACGCTGACTGGTCTCCTGGGACAGTTCCATATATTGCCTGCGCAGCTCGGCCATTTCGGTCTGGAGCGCGCGAAAGCGCCTTTCAAACTCAGCGTCCAGGCGCTGGCCGGTCCGCGCGGGCTGCGGTGCGTAGGAGCGCACCTGCGCCACCAGGTCCTGAAGCCCCTCCCGGGCAAAACGGTCCGGGAAGGCCGGCATGTGCTGGCCTTTGCCTTCCACGATGCTGACGGTCAGATCCACGTCGCTGCGCTTTTCGTGCCAGGCTTTGCTGGTGAAATCGGGAATCTCGGGCGTGTGCGTTCTGGAGCGCGTGCCTTTGCCATCCTGGTCGTGGCAGCGCTGGCAATGCTGCCGATAGAGAGCGAGCCCCATGCTCTGCTGTGGCGGCGCTGCTGCCGGCACGGCGGAAGCCGTCGAGCCCCTGGCCGAGGTCTGGGAGCGTGCGCTGTCGGCCTGGCAAGCGCAGCAGAGCGTGAAGGCGCCCATGAGCACGACAAGTATGGTGGTCAGGCGACGGCTGTCCGGCCGTAAACCCGAGAGGCGAAATGCGTCCATTCGACACCTTTGCGGATAATAATAGGATGTATATTGGCCCGGATCGGGATGAATCTGGAGAGGGGCCGATCAGGCGCGCAGGAGTTCCGGTAAAAGGATGTGTTTGGCGCTCGCGCTCATCATCCTTCTCAGAAAAGTAACGGAGCGGCTCGCTGAAAGCGGGCGCGGATTCCAGGCGCCCATTGAAAAAGGCCTCAGCGGCGTCGGCAGCTTCGCGAAGATGACCGGCAAAAGGAACAGCGGCGGGGCCTGTAGAACGGAATTCATTCCGTTCAGCACCAGGCTGCTCGCGGGCCGCTGCCGGCGCTGAACGGAATGAATTCCGTTCTACGGGACAGGGTCAGCGCGCAAGTTGGGATTCCCCTAACATCGCTGTGCGCTTATCTTTATCAAACGTTACCTGTGTCGGATGCGCAAACAGACGAGAGAGCCGGCATGCATATTCAAGATATTTTCCGGGAACACCGCACCACCTTCAGCTTTGAGTTCTTTCCACCCAAGACCGACGAGGCGGCGGCGGATTTGTTCGTCAACATTGCCCGCTTGCAGGAATTGCAGCCGTCGTTCGTGTCCGTGACGTATGGCGCCGGCGGCTCCACGCGCGAGCGCACCCACGACCTGGTGGTGCGCATCCACAAGGAGACGAACCTGACGGCGGTGTCGCACCTGACCTGTGTTTGCCACACGCGCGACGAGTTGGCGGCGATCCTGGATCGCTATGCGGCGTCCGGCATCGAAAATATCCTGGCGCTGAGCGGCGACCCGCCACGCAACCCGACGCAGTACGACCGCTCCGGGGATGCGTTCCAGTATGCCGAGGGTCTCGTGCGCTTTATCAAGGCGCATGCCAAGCCGCCCGACCCGCGCGGTTTCGGCATCGGCGTCGCCGGCTTTCCGGAAGGCCATCCGGTCACGCCCAATCGGCTCAAGGAAATGCGTTACCTCAAACAAAAGGTGGACGCAGGCGCTGATTACGTTTGTACGCAGCTGTTTTTCGATAACCACGATTTCTACGACTTCCGCGAGCGCTGCGATTTCGAAGGCATCAAGGTGCCGATCGTCGCGGGCATCATGCCGATCACGTCGAAAGCGGGCATGGAGCGCATGGCCGAGCTGGCCCTCGGGGCGCGCTTTCCGGCCAAGCTGCTGCGCGCCGTGCAGCGTTGCAGCGATGATAAAGCCGTCGCCCGAGTGGGCGTTCAGTGGGCCACGGAGCAGTGCCTGGACCTGTTGCACCATCAAGTTCGCGGCATCCACTTTTACACGCTCAACAAGTCGGACGCGACGCGGCAGATTTACGAGAACCTCGGCGTGAAGGATTCGGCGGCGCTGCGCATGTCATAAGCCTATTGGCGCGCGCTTAGCCCAGCATAAGATGAACTGGAGCCGAGCCGCTGGATCCAGCATACGGAACGGGGTCTTCACCAGCGCCGGAGAGCAGCGCAGGAGACAGCTCATGTCCACAGTGCCGGTTCCGAGAGGTGGAAGGTTAATTCTCAGCGGGGTCCCCTGGAAGACTTACCAGCGTGTGCTGCGCGTTTTCGACGATCGCCATCTGCGCATTACTTATGATCGAGGGGAATTGGAAATCATGACCATCTCTCCTGAACATGAGCGTTTCAAGCACTTAATAGGCTTCTTGATCGGCGTGCTGGTCGAAGAATTAGGCTGGAACATGTCCGGATTCGGCTCCATGACTTTTAAACGGCGCAAGCCAAGACGCGGTCTTGAACCTGATGAATGTTACTGGATTCAAAACGAGGCACTCGTGCGCGGCAAGGACAGGATCGATTTGCGCGTTGATCCGCCACCCGATCTGGTCGTGGAGATTGATTGGACGCATAGCTCGCTCAACCGGCTTGCCATCTTCGCCATCATGGCGGTCCTCGAAGTTTGGTGTTTCGATGGCAAGACCTTGCGCGTTTTTCTGCTTGCTACGGATGGCTGCTATGCGGAGAGCCCGTGCAGCCGTGCTTTCCCCTTCCTGCCGTTGACGGAACTGCAACGGTTCCTGGAGATGAGGAAGACGCAAAGTGAAACGGACGTAATCCGGAAATTTCGGACGTGGGTCAAGGATAGAATCGCAGCAGGCTGGAAATAAGAAGGGGCCGCTCAGCATTCTAAACAAATGGCTGAGCGGCCCCTTGCGCTGATATCCACGGATCGGTTAGCGCGACTCGTTTCTTTCCTGCTCCTTCTTCGGCAAGTTCTGGCTGAAGCATGCCGGATCGATGGCTAACGCCTTCTTGGCCAGCTCCTTGGCCTCAGCCAGGCGGCCTGCCGAGCAAGCTTGCTGATAGCTGGCGAGAATGTCGAGGACTGCGGCAGATTCGTGCGTATGGTTGGCGAGGCCAAAGATCATTGTCGCAGGATCGAAGGAGTTCGTGGAATTGAATTTGAACCCTAATCGCTCAAGATCATTTTCATTAACGATAATCCGCGGCGTAACCATGACCAGGACGGTTTCGGTTTCCTTCACGCTGGCAGGCGGCGGGCAAAGCGTGTCCAGAACCTGGACAAACAGCGGCTTCTCCTCCGTGCTGGGAGCGCGGAGCGGTTTCCAACCGCTTAGTAGAATCGTACCGCCGTCCGGCACACAGAACGACTTGTGAAGGGAGAGGTTGGTTAGCTTTGGCTGCTGAATGAACTGCGTGAAGGGAATCGGCTGCCCCACGGCGCCGCCTTCAAAGACAGGCGTGATGAAGGTCGTGACCGGGAAGAGATCTACCTGGCTGATGCTCGTCTCTGCAGCGCTCAGGCTCAGCTTCACAAAACGCCGATCAGCGGAAACCGCCGGCCGGAGCGCAACCTCGAAGCCATACAAAATCGGCTTGTTTTCTGGGACAAAAACGTGCTGGCCGCCGGCCTCCATGCTACGGCCGCCGGTCACAAAGAACTGACTCTCGGCAATGCGGAACCTGGATTCCATGCCGTTGAACACCGTCAGCTTTGGCGCTTGCATGACGCTGGTCTGACGATTCTCCTGCAAGACCTGCATGAACTTCCCCACCTGGCGATCGTTGAGGAAGGCGAACTTGGAAGAGGCAGCCCGGGGCATTGTTTCGCAAACCCTCGGCTCAAGGCCCAGCTCCTGGCTGGCGCGCTCGTAGCATTTATCGGTCACCGTGACGAAGCGCAGCTCCAGCGCGACTTGCACGTCTTGCAGCCGGCGCAGGGCGTCAAGCAATTCACCGACCTGTTCCTGGACATCAGGCGTCTGCGTGACCACCATGGCCATGGCCGGCGAGAAATAATCGACCCTGCCTTCTCCGCCAGTCTTGCTCCAGGTCTGCGGCGCGACGGTATTCGTGACGAGAGTCATGAGTGTGTCTTCGGTCGTCTTCGGCGGCGTTTGCCGCGTGACTGCCGGCTGGCTCGGAGCCGGGCACGCTGGCGTACACGTCCCGGCCGCCGCTGGCGGGGGGCATGGTAGACCCTTCGGACAGGTCTTTGCGGCACAGGCGCTTGGGCACGCGGGCATGGGTTGGGGAGCAGGCAGCGCCGCTGGAGCGGGATTCAAGGGGGCCATGAAGGCCCCGCCGGCATTTGTCAGGTCCACGACGCAAGCCCCGGAGTTATCGAAGGGAATAACCAGATCGGCCACCGGATAAACCTTGGTCACCAACCTTGCTTTTGCCGGCCGCTCAGCGGCGGCCGGGAATGAACTTCCAACCAACAGCAAAGCAGCCGAAGTCAGGCAGGCAAGGAGAAAGCGCGCGGACATGATTAAGTTCCCTCCGTGTGAAGATGGGTTGCCGGGGTAAGCCGGCTCAAGGTCTGCTTTCCGGGATTTGCGGAAGACAAACGGTTGGACAGAATCCGCCAACGCATTTAGTCGTGCGTCGGCAGCAGAACGCTGCGTGGAGCGCTATACACGTTTTGCCCATCCCTGCAACGCCAACAGCGAGTGCTTCGGATTGCTATTGCCCTGTATCCTGGGCACAATTCTGTTCCGTCTCACTTTTGCTTGCCTGCGACTCTTCCGCATGCGAAGATCGGGCTATCGGTGCCCGATCAGGATGACCAACGACGGAGAGAATTCGCCTTACGATCACCGCTTCGACGCCAGCGCCAAGGAGATTCCATGAAAAGCAAACCCAGTTTCCTGCGCCGTGACCCAGCCGAGGTGGAGCCCTGGCGGGAGACCTGTGGCCAGATCCGCTGCCTGATCGAAGAGAAGGACGGCGCCGCCGGGGAGGTCCATCATGTCGAGATCCAGGACGCCAAGCTGCATTACCATGAACGCACCGATGAATTCTATTACGTGATTGCCGGCCAGGGCAGCATGATCCTGGATGACGAAGAGATCGAATTGCACCAGGGCGTGGTGGTCTATGTCCCGCGTGGCGTGAAGCACAAGGCCAGGGGCAACCTGACGGTGCTGACCATTTGTGTTCCGCGCGGCGTCCTGGGGGACGTGCACGAGCTGGAATAACGTGTCTGCTGGGCGGCATTACGAAAAGTTCGCTGACATTTCAGAAAAGGAGAATCTGCGATGGCGACTTATGTGACGCTTCTCAAGTTCACCCAGCGGGGTGTCAAGGACATCAAGGATACGGCCAAGCGCGCCGCCGAACTCAAAGCGCACGCCAAGAAGCACGGCATCGAGGTCAAGGAGCAGCTCTGGTGCATGGGCGCCTATGACGGCCTCATGATTTTCGACGCTCCGGACGATGAAACGGCGACCGCCGCCATGCTGTCGCTGAGCTCTCGGGAGCATGTCACCACCCAGACGCTGCGGTCCTTCAGTGCTGCCGAAATGAGCAAGATCGTGGGCAAGATCTCATAAAATGGTGTCGATGGGGAGGAACGAATCCATGAGACCAGGCAACTTGCGTAGGACGATGCCCCTTGCAGCCATGGCTATCTGCTTGACCGCTGCCCTGGCTTCAGCAGGCGAAGGCGCGGTCGGCACCTGGAGCAAGGACCGCGCGGCCAAATACCTGGATGAGCGCGGCAAGGCCTGGTTTGAATTCAAATCCGCCGAGCGCGGTGAGCGTGCCAACAAAAGCACCTGCATCTCGTGCCATACGCTGGTTCCTTACGCTCTGGCCAGGCCGGCGCTGCGCCGCCTTAGCGGAACGATGCAGCCCACGGTCTATGAGACGCGGCTGCTCGACCAGATCAGGAACCGCGTGGACCACTGGCAACAGCTTGACTCCAAGGAATTCGACCTCCTTTACAGTTTCAGTGAACCGAAGAAAAGAGAAGCCCGGGGTACGGAAGCCGTCCTGAACTGCCTCATCCTGGCCTTCGATGACCAGTACGAAAAACGGGATCAGCCAAGGGCTCTCACCAGAAAGGCCTTCGTGCATCTCTGGCAAACCCAGGCGGCAGATGGAGATAAGGCGGGTTCCTGGGACTGGCTCGACTTCGGGCTTCAGCCGTGGGAATCGAAAGAGGCGAGATACTTTGGAGCAACCCTGGCGGCGATCGCCGTGGGCACGGCGCCCGGATATTACACGGCGGGGAAGGATGCCGAGATTGATAAGCGCGTGAAGCTCCTGAGGAGCTATCTGCGCACGCAATTGCCCGACCAGAATCTGAACAACCGCATCTGG
This sequence comes from Gemmataceae bacterium, assembly GCA_035939715.1. Lineage (GTDB taxonomy): Bacteria > Planctomycetota > Planctomycetia > Gemmatales > Gemmataceae > DASZFN01. The sequence continues at coordinate 19,835 of DASZFN010001075.1, forward strand.
ATGCTGTGGGCGGCAAGCAAACTGGACGGGCTGCTTAGCCAGACCGAACAGCAGCCCATCGTCCAGGCGCTCCTGGCGAAGCAGCATGCCGACGGCGGCTGGGATCTCTCTTCCCTCGTCAAGAAACCGCGCGCCGATGCTGGCGTGAAAGCCATCGATTCCGATGCCTACGCCACCGGGCTAATCGTACATGTCCTCCAGACCGCCGGAGTTCCGAAGCATGACGGTGGTCTGGCCAGGGGCTTGGCCTGGCTGCAAGCGCACCAGGCGGACAGCGGGGCGTGGCGGAGTAATTCGGTGAACAAGGAGCGGGATCCGAACACCCACGTCGGCAAATTCATGTCCGACGCCGCGACCGCCTTTGCGGTGCTGGCGTTGAGCCATTGATTAGCGGTCCTTGGTGGTAGCCTTCGGCAACGCCACCTGCTCGGGACTGGCGAGGTAGGCGATCAGGTCGCGCACCTCTGTGTTGCTCAGCTTGTCAAACATGCCCTCGGGCATCATCGAGACCGGCGATTTACTGCGGCTCTTGATGTCGTCTTTCGACACGGTTACTTTTTCGTTTTGCGTTTGCAAGGTCAGAGCCCGGTCATTCTCCTGCTTCACGATGCCGGTCAGGATCCGGCCATTGCTGGTTTCCACAACCGTGACCTGGTAATCCTTCGCGACCACGGCGCTCGGATCGAGAACGTTTTCCAGAATGTAATCGAGATTGGCCCGCTGTGAGCCGGTCAGCTCGGGAGCAATGTCGGCGCCGTCGTCGAACAGACGGTGACAGGTGGCGCAGGTTTGCTTGAAGAGGAGCCGGCCGCGCGCGCGATCGGCCTTGGCCAACAAATCGGCGGTCAAGAGGCCCTTGTACCTGGCCATGAGGCGAGCCTTTTCCTGGGATGCCGGCCGGACGGTGCCCCAAAGCTTGCCGAGCCTGGCATCGATCTGTGGATTCTTCAAGGCCAGAAGCTGGCGGGCCGTAAAGGCCGAGATATCGCGGCGCGCCACGCGGCCATCTTGCAAAGCGGCCAGCAGGGTCAGCGCATAAGTAGGCCGGGACGCGAGGGTCTGGACGGCGTCGCTTTTCTCCATGTCGGTGAACGAGGAATAGTGGCGCAGGATAAGCTCGGGCGTGGAGTCATCGGCGTAAGCCGCCAGGCCGCGCAAGGCCGCGCCGCGCAGCGCTCGGTCTGCAACCAGGGACTGCAAAATGGGCAGGAGCTCCGGGTCTTTTATGCTGACGAGCGTCTGCAGAGCGTCCTGTCGCGCCGTGGTAGAAGCTTGCTCATCCAGGAGCGTTTTCTGCAGGGCGGCCAAGGCCTGGCGGTTGCCGAAGACGCCGGCCAGCACCAGCGCGCGGCCGCGAACCTCGGAATCGGGACTGCGCGATAGTTTGGCATAAGCCTCCGACCAACCGTCAGGCGCCGCGACCTGGCCAAGGCCTTCCAGAGCGGCTAATAATCCGCGCAGCACATCGCGCTGCACGACTGGATCGGTTTTGCCGCTCAAGACCGGAAGGAATCGGGCAGGATCTGCCAGGCGCCGCGCAATATATTCGCGCACGAGCGGTATTCGCGCCTTTGCCAGCAAGGCCGCCGCACGCTCGGGGTCTCGCGCCACGCCCGGCTCTATGCCGTACCAGATCATCAGCGTCAGGTTGGCGTCCGGAGCGTCTTCCGCGTGCTGCAGGAGCGCCTCGGCAATCGGCCAGCGCTCGCGCTCCGCCAGGCGCTGCAAGCCGCTTGCCAGATAGAGCCGCACGAAAGCCGATTCATCCGTGGTCGCCATCTCCGCAAGCTTCGTGCGCACGGCGGCAGATACCTCGGGATTGTCCAGCACAAGCTGGACAGCCCAGGCGCGCACAGCCTCGTGCGCATGGTTGCATAGAGCCAGCAGCTGCTTTTCGCTCAGGCCGCCGGTCGCGTGGAGCGCCCAAAGGGCGCGCAACTTCCGCGTGACGTCCGGATTCTCGTCGAGAATCTTCCAGAGCCGGCCGTTCGTCGCGGGCTCAAGCTTGCCTGCGGCACCGCGCTCCTGGAGGACCCGGCGGGCATGCTGGACATGCCAATCATTTTTGTGCAACAGGCTGGAGGCAAGTTCGCCATCGCTCAGCGAGGCGATGTCGCCATGCCAGGGCTTGGTTTCGCCGTAGGTAACCTTGTAGATCCGGCCATTGCTGCGATCGACGACGCTAAAATTGTGGCATTCGCCGGTGTCGGTCCAGTCGGCGATGAAGACGCCGCCGTCGGGCCCGTAGTGCAAGGCGACACCGCGAAACCAGGAGTCGTGCGCGAACAGGAAATCGCGGCCATGATGGGCCACATACCCGGAGCCGCGCCGTTCGAGGACGTCCTGGTTGACGCGGTTGCCGTGAATATTGCACATGAAGACGTGGTTGCGGTACGTGTCAGGCCAGTTGTCGCCCAGGTAAACCATGCAACCGCAGTGGGCGTGGCCGCCGCCCATGTCGCTGTGCTTGCCCTTGCCGCCGATGGAAGTGGTGTAGTGGCCGCCGGCCCAGTGAATGTGATCGGCGGGGCTTTCCATCAGGCCGAAGCTATACGGGTTTGGGTCCTGGCCGAAGAGGCGCTCGTAGTGGGCGCCCAGCATGACGTGCCACAGATGTTTGTTGCAGCAGTTGGTGATGAACATCTGGCCGTAGTCGTCGAAATCGATGCCCCAGGGATTGGTGGTGCCGTGAGAGACGACCTCGAATTGCCGGCGGACAGGGTGATAGCGCCAGATGCCGGCGCTGAGGAACGCTCGCTGGTTGGCCGGCGTGCCAGGCCTGCCGACGTAGGAGTTTGACAAGTTGCCGCTGCAGCCGTACAACCAGCCGTCCAGGCCCCAGGCCAGGCCGTTGAGAACATTGTGCTGGCCGCGCAGGTCCCAGCCGTCGAGCACGACCTCCGGCGGACCATCGGGCTTGTCGTCGCGATCGCGGTCAGGGATGAAAAGGAGGTGCGGCGTGGCGCAGACCCAGACGCCGCCGAAGCCGACTTCCAGGCCGGTGACGTTGGCGAGCTTGTCGCTGAAGACCTTGCAGGTATCAAAATGGCCGTCGCCGTCGCGGTCCTCGAAGATGAGGATGCGGTCGTGTCCCTGGGCGCCTTCGGGCAGCCAGTTCGGATACGACAGGCACTCGGCAACCCAAAGCCTGCCCCGGTCATCGAAGGTGAACGCGATCGGCTGCACCACGTCCGGCTCGCCGGCGAACAGGGTGACCTTGAAGCCGGCGGGCACGGTCATGTGGCCGGCGGCCTCGGCCGGGGGAAAGGGTTTGTCCCTGGCCGACGCGAAGAAGCCGGTCAACAGTAAGCCGAGCAGCACCACGAAAAAGGGACGACTCAAGTAATGAACTCTCACGCGCATGAGCATATCGATCAGACCATCGCTTCATAGAGGTAAGCGGGCGGTCTCGTAGAACGGAATTCATTCCGTTCGGTTCCGAGCCACTCCGG
>DASZFN010001076.1:0-9792 GCA_035939715.1 Gemmataceae bacterium
CTCGCGCAGACTGTCCTCGATCCAGGACATGTCGATGACGCCGTCGTACTTGCTCACACCGATGCGCTCGCAAAAGTTGCGGATCGATTCGGGCGTGTAGCCCCGGCGGCGGAAACCGCAAATGGTCGGCATGCGCGGATCATCCCAGCCGCTGACGTGCTTTTCCTGCACGAGCTGGATGAGCCGGCGCTTGCTGAGAACCGTGTAAGTCAGATTCAGCCGTGCGAACTCGATCTGCTGCGGCGCGTAGATGCCGAGGTTCTGAATGTACCAGTCGTACAGCGGCCGATGGTTTTCAAATTCCAGCGTGCAGATCGAATGCGTGATCTTTTCGATGGAGTCCGACTGTCCGTGCGCCCAATCATACGTGGCATAGATGGACCACTTATTGCCGGTGCGGTGGTGTTCGGCGTGCAAGATGCGGTACATGACCGGATCGCGCATGTTGAGATTGGGATGCGCCATGTCGATCTTGGCCCGCAACGTGCGGGCTCCGTCGGGAAACTCGCCCGCGCGCATGCGGCGGAAAAGATCCAGGTTCTCCTCGATGGAACGGTTGCGATACGGACTCTCCTTGCCGGGCGCAGTCAACGTGCCGCGCGATTCGCGTACCTGGTCTGCAGTGAGATCGCAGACATAGGCCTTGCCCGCCTTGATGAGTTGCTCCGCCCACTGGTAAAGCTGCTCGAAGTAATCGGATGCATAGAAGAGCCGGTCTTCCCAATCGAACCCGAGCCAACGGACGTCTTCCATGATCGATTCGACATACTCAATATCCTCTTTGACCGGGTTGGTATCATCGAAGCGCAGATTGCACTTGCCGCCGTACTTGGCGGCGGTTCCGAAGTTCAGGCAAATCGATTTGGCATGGCCGATATGCAGATACCCGTTCGGCTCGGGCGGAAACCGCGTCTGCACCCGGCCGCCGAAGCGGCCGGCGCGGTTATGCTCTACGATGATGGTGTCGATGAAATTAGTCGCGGCAGCGGGCTCCTTATTCACTTTGCCGCTCGCTTTCTCTGAATGCCCCGTTTCCATGGCTGGAATATTGCAGATCTTGAAATTTGTTTACTTCAATTGGTGTGCCGTCGTTGTAGAAGAGTGGAATGAACAGGTCATATTCTTTCACCAGGCACGACTCCCTCTTCCAGACCAGGGGCATGCGCCTCCCGGCTGATCTCGGTGAATCGAATCCCGGCGTTACGCAACGCCGCCGTTGCCTCTTCACTGATGATGTAGGTGCGGTTAGCCAGTACCATGCCGGGGGAATGCCTCAGCAAAATCGGCAATGCCTTGGCTTCTTCACGCTGCGAAATTTGAATCACGACTTTCATAACATAGGTCTCTTCCCGTTTAGGGCAACAAATCGCGGACAGCGATTCGGCCGACCTCGCGGCCGTCGAGTACGACTGGTACCTCGTCCGCCGCGGTATAAGTCTCATTCTTGCGATAGTCGGGTTGCTCTCCCGGGCCGCTAGGTTCGGTGTACACTTCGACCACGCTGTCGACAAGATTTACGATCCAGTACACCGGGATGCGCGCCTCGGCATAAATCTGCTTCTTGAAACAGCGATCCCGTGCCAGCGAGGTGTCCGCTACCTCGACCACCAGCCCCACATTCTCCGGGCCGGCGTGCTCCTGGGCGTAATCACGGGCGCTGCCGCGAATCACCGAGACATCCGGCTCGGGCTCACTATCCAGCAGCGTAATCGGTTCCTGCGATTGCACGTGCCAGCCGGATGGGATGACTTCACCCAGCGCCTTGCGTGTCGATTCCGTGGCAAAGCGATGCGGCGGCTTTTTGCCCATCTTACGTACCAGCCATCCTTTCAACAGCTCCACCGGCTCGTCTTCACCGATAATGCCCGCGCGGACGATTTGATGGTATTGCTCGACCGTCAACCGATAGATGGCAACACTTGGTATATCGCAGGTCTCATCGAGCACCCGCGGCTTTGGCTGGCTGATCACAGACATCGGCGGATCCTCTTTACCGTCGCTTCATCGAATGCCTTCATTTTAGCCTGACTTGCTGGCATCCGCCCATACCAACCGGCGGCTTAGATCCGTGCCAGCGCCTTGTCGATTCGGGACAAAGTCGATTGCTTTCCAAGGACCGCGAGGCTGTCAAACACGCCAAAGCCAATGGCCTTCCCTGTCACGGCGACGCGCAGGGCGTGGATGATGTCGCCGATCTTGATCCCCTCCGCCTTCACGAAGTCCTCGAGGTTCTTTTCCAGAGTTGGGGCATCAAACGCATCGAGACCCGCGAGCTGGTCACGGAACTTCTTCAGCAAACCGGCCGCCTCGGGCGGCTTGCGGATGCGCTTGTCGAAAGCCGCCTCGTCGTAACTCAGCCTGTCATCCGGCACGAAGAAATCAACGTAGTCCAGGATATCGCCGGCCACCTTGATGCGATCAGCGGCGGCCTGGACGATTCGCTTGATCCTGGTCAAAACGTCGTCCGCGGAGCTTCCCGTTAACAGGCCGGCTTTCTGCAAATAGGGCAACGTCATGGCCACTTTCTGGTCGACCAGTACCTGCTGCATGTAGCGGTCCTGGAATGCCGACAGCTTCTTTGGGTCAAAGCTTGCCTCGGATTTGTTGACGCGCTCCAGGGAGAAAAGGTGAATCATCTCCTGGCGCGTGAAGAATTCCGTCTTATCGTCCAGCGCCCAGCCCAGCAGCACCAGGTAATTGTTGATCGCATCGGGCAAGTAGCCGACCTGCTTGTAGAAATCGACCACGACCGGGTTGAATGTCTCGGGCGCGGTCGGCAGGCCGATCTTGCTCGCGATGGCCTGGCCGTGCTCGAATACTTTTCGGAAATCCGGGTTTTTGAGGTACTGGGCAATCTTGCGCTTGCTCAGTTTGTTCTTGCTGCCCGGCTCCGCAACGAATGGCACATGGGCATACTCGGGTAGCTCATACCCGAGGGCCTGAGCGATAAAAATTTGCCGCGGCGTGTTCGAGAGATGCTCCTTGGCGCGGATCACGTGGGTGATTTTCATGTCATGGTCGTCCACGACATTCGCCAGGTTATAAAGACAGGTGCCGTCGGCGCGCTGGACCACGTGATCCTGCTCGGTGGCCCACTTGACTTCCATCTGGCCGGCAATGAGATCGACGAACCGGCACGCGCCTTCGCGGGGCATTTTCAGGCGCACGACTCCCTTGCGACCTTCAGCCTCGTAGCGGGCGCGTTCCTGGGGCGTCGTCGCCATCCAGGTGCGGCTGTAGAGGAACGGCCGTTTCTCTTTCTCGGCGGCCTCGCGCTCCGCCTGCAGCTCCGCGGGCGTGGCGTAGTCGTAATAGGCGAAACCACGCTCCACCAGGGTTCGGGCCGCCGTTTGATAGCGCTCCAGTTTTTGTGATTGATAGTAGGGCCCGTGAGGACCCTCGACTTCAGGTCCTTCGTCCCAGTCCAAACCGAGCCAGCGAAACCCGTCCAGGATCGGCTGCAGCGCTTCTGTCACATTCCGTTGTTCGTCGGTATCGTCGATGCGCAGAATGAATTGTCCGCCGTGCTTGCGGGCGAACAGCCAGTTGAAAAGAGCTGTGCGCACGCCGCCGATGTGCAGGAAGCCGGTCGGGCTTGGGGCGAAGCGTGTGCGAACCATGATCACCTGCTTGCGGGCGAAGAGCCAGTTGAAAAGAGTCCTAAGCACCTCGCCGATGCGCAAGAACCCGGTCGGGCCGATGGCAAAGCGTGGACGAACCATGATCACCTGGCGGGGCCAGACATCAAAGCGATTCGCAATTATAAGCTTGCGCCCGGCTTTGGCCAAGCAGGATGGATGGCGACGAAGCAGGGCATTCGCCTATTCTCGCTCCACGATCCATGCGACATTAATCTGTGCATGCTTGATGCATTCGCGCAACGAACGTCCCTCAGCGTCGCGTGGGACGCTCTTGCCGTTCAGCGTGTAGGTGTAGCTGATGTGCAGGGTCCCGTCCTTCGCCTGAATGATGGATGGGTAAGAGGCGTGCGTGGCGTCGGGGCCGGGGGTGCTGCGTTCCAGGTGGCGGGTCCATTTCCAGGTCTTGCCTTCATCGTCTGAGAGAGACACGGCCAGGCTGTGCCGGCCGCGCTCGGTGTCGTTGTAGACCAGGACCCAGCGGCCGTCGCGCAGGCCAAGCACTTCGGCGCCGGAGCCGGGGTTCGGCAGATCGGTCGTTCTTACCGGCGTCCAGGTCTTGCCGCTGTCGTGCGAGTCGCTGATGAACAGGCGCTTGGGCGGCGGGCCGTTGTTGCGCATGTAGGCTACGAGCGTGCCGTCCTTCCGCTGCACCAGGCTCGGCTGCACATTGCCCGGGCCTACCAGCGGCGTGCTGGTGGTCCAGGTCGCTCCGCCGTCGTCGCTCAGGGCCATGAGAGAGAAGTTGTAGCCGTCCGAGTAGAGCGGCAGGATGAGCCGTTTGCTGTCCAGGACGAAAGGGTGGGCGCGTGTCATCCAGCCCATGCGGCTGAAATACTTGTCGGCGGCGCGCTTGCGGCGCTCGCCCAGGTAAGCACGCACGCGCTCCCGCTGGTCAGCGGGGCGCAGCTCAAGGCTCGCTTCATCAGCGTTGCATTGCCGGTTCACGGCTTCGGCGAATTCGGGGCCGGGCTTGAGAAGGATCGTGTCGCTCCCGTCCCATTTCGGCGGGCCGTCCTCGGAGTAGGACGAAGCAATCTTGTATTTGATAAGGGCTGTATGCCACTGGTTGGCGATGATGGTCTGCCAGATCAACCAGAGGCGTTGCCTGGGGTCGATGAACAGGCACGGATTGGTATCCGGAAAGCCGGGCGTATCAGCGAGCAGAAACGGTTGGCTCCAGGCCTGGCTGCCTTGCTTCTTGCGGGCGCCGAGCACTTTCACATCGTCGGCGTTGCGCTCGCCCGAGCCGTTGTACCAGCACACCAACAAATCGCCATTGGGGCACTCGACGATACACGAGGCGTGATTGTGCCAGTGCTGGGGTGGGAAAATCAGTTCGGCCTGGTGCAAGGCCGGTTCCGCTGCGGACAGCGCGCCGGCCAAACCAAGGAGTGCGATGCCGACGTAAACAACGCCCAGTGTGCGGCAACGCATGATAGTCTCCCGAACCAAAATTTGTGCGAACACCATCCTCATAACTTACAATGATGTGCATCCCTGGCGAGCGGCCGCCTCACCCCGAGTTGCCCGAACTCCCGGCGACGGCCGGAGCCCCGCCCGAAGCCCTGGCAAAGTTCGGCCCTGGGGGAACAAGCCCCACGAAGGCAGCCAAGGAGTTTGCCAGTTTGCCAATTGAGTTTGCCACGGTTGGCAAACTCAGTTTCGTCCGTAAGCCGCGGTCCCAGGGCCACTTACGGTCAGGAAAAAAATGAGTTTGCCAGTTTGCCACGTTTTTTGAGCCGGGGGGTGCGGGGGCACTCCGGCGGGTGCGGGGCACTCCGCCCGCCCGCCGCTCTAGGCGGCCTCTTTTGGCAATCAAGCTCCCCGTTCCCGAGAATTCTCGGGAACGGGATGGGATGTTGTGAGGAGGAATCAAGCAATGGTTGGCCAGGTTTGCAGCGGTCCCCGTGATGCAAGAAATTCTGCGCGACGGGAAAAGCCTGCGAAACTCGCGTGCGTTGCCAGAGCCGCGGATGTCCGGCATGTCCGCTCCTGGCCGTCCCCTGTCCACTCCCGCCCGCCCGCCAGCACATTGGCGGACGGTTTTGGGGGTATCGTTGCGCGCCGCGCAGATGGTCCCCGTGCCGCAGAATTCTGCGGAACGGGAGAAGCTTGAAACTCGCGTGAAGGTGGCGCCCGAATCGCCTTACATTAGCGGATTAGAGATCGGCTTTGGCCTCGCCCGGCCATGCCGGCACCAACATGGCCAGCGTGTGGCCATGTTGGTGCGGTCGATGCATAACGCGCCCCAGCTAAGACATTCCGGTTCGCCGACAGGACTCCGAGCAGCGATCGCGGCCCTTTTGACAGCTACTGGTGAGGATCGCCAGCGCCACCAAGGCAGCGGTTGCGTCGGGAGCCTCGGTGTCCGACACGGACGGCGAACAACTCTCGTCTGTCTCGTGGGCCGAAAGCCCCGACCTTTGTGCAAAATAGGCATCGGGCGCCCATTGCCAGTTCGGGCCATCCCCTTGCCCTTCGTGCCCCGGAACCGGGGTGGCGGCCGGGAGCCTGCTCGGGGCCGGATCGACAACGGTAGATGGCAACTGCCACTCCCTCCGTACGGTGCGATTGTCGTCTGCTGCCCACGACTCAGGGTCTTGATCAAGCGCCTCGGTCATATCAACCGAGGAACCGGAATCGATCGGCAGCCCCGCGGATGCGGAACCGAGAGAGGCGAACGTCTGCGCCTGAGCTTCTCCGGAAGCCAATCCCCCAGGCAGCACGCCGCTGCCGCTTTTGCCCCCGAGCCCTGCGGGTACGCTCACATAGCTTTGCAGACCCTCATCTAGAACGGCAGGGGACTGCATGCCGGATGCTAAGAACGTCACGGCAGCCACCGGGAGCGCGGCGCCGGGGTGACCCGCCATCAGCGCGGCGACGGCCTCAGGACCGTCGTTGCCGCCCGGGTTCTCGCCATAGGCATAAAGATGGTTGAGCCAGGAGATGTCGTACGGGCTCAGCTGCCGGTGCGTCTGCCCTGTGGACAGGACCGGATACATGGCTGAGTAGCCGTCGCCGTTCAGCGTCCCGTATGAAGTGACGTCGTGGTAAAGGCCGACCGAATGGCCCAGTTCGTGGGTGACCACGGAGAGATAGTCGTACTGGCTGGATCCGATCTGGGCCGGGTCGCTGCCGGTGTACCAGTTCCAGCCCTCCAGGATGTTCACCACTGCCTGGCCGGTGAACTGCAGATAAGGGACGCCTTCATCCAGTTCGCCGCTGGCAGCCGGGGCAAAGGTCACGGTCGTGCAACCGAGCACGCCGTCGGCCTGCCCACCCGCCGGGCTGGTCGCGGAGTTCGACACGATAATGGCCGCCTGGCTCGGGTCGGTGACCTCCACGAGGTCGAGGCCGAAGCTCCCCGTCCAGGTCTGGTCGAGCGTATTGATCGCATCATCGATGCGGGCATGCTCGTCCGCCGTGAGCGTGCCGTCCGGATTAGCTACGTACACGCCGAGGGTCACCGGCGCACCAACCGTGGCCGACCAGGCGGCCGTTTGCAAGCCGATGGTCCCGGTCGTCGAGGTCGTGGCCGTGCCGGTAATTTCCTTCTGCGGGCCATTGCCTTTGCCCGTTGGCGGGGCGGTGGTAAGACTGCCATTGCTTACATGTAAGTTATTCAAATTGGGCAGGATCACCGTGTTCAGATTCTTCAGGTCCAAACCGCTCTGGTCGAACGTCGGGACGAAGATGCTGGCGATCGCAGCGCTATTGAGGCCGGTGGCGTTTTGGAAGACGGCAGCCTTCTTCAGGTTGCCGCTCAGGACCGTGATGGTTTCGTCGGCGGCAAGGATGCCCTGGACATTGCTCGTCGACAGGCCGGTGCCACCGGCCGGGTCGCCGATCATCCCGCCGGAAACGATGGCGCTGCTGCCGTCGAGGTCGCCGCTGAAAGTGAGGTTGCCCAGGATGCCCGTGCGCGTGGAGCTCAGCCCAGCCACCGGCTGGCCCTGGGCCGCGATCCGTCCACCTTTGAGGCCGCCGTGGACAACAGCGAAGTCCGCAAAGATGTTGCCCAGGAATACAAAGTCGCCGCTGAGCGGGCCGTTCGACTGCACACTGCCGAAGCGGGTCAAGTGGCCGGTGGCAGCCACCACGCCCACGCCGAAGTCGCCCTGGCCGGCGACCACGGCGGAGATCCCGCCATTGGCGATGATCTGGCTCTTGAAGTTGGCCCGGCTGATGAGCTGCCCCCCAAGCCCTGCGCCCGTGGACTGCACGGTCGTCACGCCCACGATGTTGCCGTTGCCGTCGGTCAGGGCACGGCCGAAGTCGGCCGCAATGGCCGCCACTACGCCGGTGATCGGGTCAGTCCGGAGCCCGGTCGTCTGGACAGTGCCGCTGATCCCACCACCACCGATGATGTTGCCGATGATGCACGGGGCCGTCACGTTGGCCACCAGGCCGTGCGGTCCTTGCATGATCACGTCTCCCAGCGGTCCGGTGCTGGTGACGGTCTGAATGCCGTCCTGTGACGTCTGGATAGCGCCGCCGTCTCCGTTCAGCGCAATGGTCTGAATGTCCGAAAGGGGCGAGGGCCCGGGCACCGTGGCCGTCACCAAGGCAGTGACCGCCCCGCGGATATCGGGCAGTCCGGTGACCTGGGTGGCGATGGCCCCCTGGTCGGTGAAGAGCACGTCCTTGTTGTCGAAGTGGCCGCCCGGGGTTGAGTCGAAGAAAAAGGCCACCGTCGTCGCACCCGCGAACGGAATGCGGAAAGTCTCGGGATTCTTGGCCTCCACGATGGGCGTGCTCGCGGTCGGCACCTCTTGCGCCTCAACCTGATTGGCGTTGGTCCCGAGGATGGTCCCGCTGGCGTCGCCCAGGGAACCGAAGCCAAGCGCCTGGATGCTCGCCGCCTGGACCGCCCCGGCCGTTACGTTGCCGCTCACGCCGACTCCGGCCAGCGCGTCTGCCGGGAGATACACACCCGCCGGTTCACCTGCGGGGCTGGGTGGGATGAGGTTGTTGGCTGCCGCGCTGACCGTGGTCAACACGTCGCCTTCGACCGCGACGTTACGAATGCCCGCCGCGCCGTTAGCGTCGAGCCGGCTGAGGTCGAACTTGGCCGTGTCACTCCAGGTTGTCAGGCTGAGATCAAACTCGTCGACGCTTGGCGTGGTGTTGGTGACGCGGGCGGTCAGACAGGGCTGAGGTGGATGCAAGGCGCTGGCGAGTCCCTCGTAGAAATACTGGATCGTAACTCCCGCGGGCGACGCGGGCAGCGGCATCTGCGGTGGGTTGTGCAGCAGTGGATAGGGGTTCGCCGGTACAGCCACTTCCACGCGCCGCTGAATCCCGTTCTCCTTGATCTGCAGCACATAAGGACCATAGGACCCGTACACCGCCACGGTGCCGATGTGTCCTGCCGTGATATTGCCCGGCGTAGCGCCGGCCACGCGCAAGCTGCCGAGGGTTCCGCCCACGATGATCTGACCGGCCATGTCGTCGCCGGCGACGTACATAGGAGGGCCGACAGTCATGGTGTTGAGATCGCCCCCCGCCTGGATGATACCGAGGTAAGTTACAGAATGGCCCACGGCCAGAGTGCCGATGTTGCCCAGGGCGGCAATAAGACCGGCCACGTCCACGCCGACCGACATCGTGGTGATCGCGCCGGCCATTATCTTGCCGGTTACGGTCACCGATCCCCCAATGCTCGTCTGGTTCAAGGTGCCGGTGACCAGAATGGACCCGGAGACATCCTGCCCCACCGACAGCATGTTGAAGTTGCCGCCGACCTGGATGAGGCCGGAGACCGAGCCGCCGATCGTCGCGGTGCCGACATCGCCGGAAGTCTGGACCATGCCGGCAACATCCAGGCCCACCGTCATCATGTCGATGCTCCCGGCGATGAGCTTGCCGGTGGCCGTCAGCGAACGCCCGATGGTGACTTGCTGCACGCTGCCCGGCGCGGTGTCGGACAGGAAGCCGTTAAAATCGCGGGTCACCTGAATGGTCGACTTCTCGAAGGCGAGCAAGGTGAGGCTGCCGTTGAAATCCAGGGCGAACGTGGCGGTTACGCTGTCGTTGTTGCTGGTTCCGCCATCGACCTTGGTGACAGTCAGGGGGTTGATGTCGTTAATGGAGAAGGTATTTCCGCCCGAGCCGAGGTAAATGTTGAGGAAGCCCATGCCGGTGTAAGTGA
>DASZFN010001077.1:0-10503 GCA_035939715.1 Gemmataceae bacterium
TTCCTTCATGAATTCGGTCTAGGTTCGCCTGAGTAATCCGGCTCGGGTTGGCCAGAATCAGCATCACGCTCCCGGCGAGCCCCAGGAGCAGGACCAGACCGAGCCAACCGTACCAGCGTGTGAGCAGCTTTCGCATCCCCGGATTCTACCGCCAGCCGCGCAAAAAATAAAACCACCTTCCCCATTGCATTCCCATCTCTGCGATCTCCGCTTCCTCCGCGCCCTCTGCGAGAAATATTCTCGTCCTGCCGCGCTGGCAGCGGTAGAATCGGGGCAAGGTGGAAGCTGATCTGAAGAGACCACGGGCTGTCATGAACAGACGGCGTTTGTTTTTGTCTGTTAGCATCCTCGCGGTCTTTGCCGTGGTGGCGTTTTCGCCGCTACGTTTCCTTGTCGTTGGAGTTTTCGAGAGGCAGCACTTCTATCACGGCATGCCGAGCAGCTATTGGAGCTTCGCGATTCAGGAATGGATTCGCAATATTACCAAGGAGAGATCGCGCCCGCCCGCCGGTTTGGACGAAGCGATGGACTATTTTGGAGTGGGCCGTGGCATTCCGCCGGTGCTGCGCGGTGACACATCGGCCGTTCCCGTGCTATGCGACTTGCTTGAAGACCAGGACGGAAGGGTGCGCTGGCACGCTGCCGCGGAGTTGGCCAGAATAGGTCCCGGCGCGAAAGATGCGATTCCGGGGTTGCTCAATGTCTTGGCTGGGAAAGACCAGTACAGTCGTCAGTGGGCGGCCGTTGCCCTTGGAAGGATCGGCGAGGACGCGAAAGTAGCGATCCCGACGCTTCGGAGCTTGTTAAAGCATGGTGAGGTAGGCGTCCGCATCGAAGCAGCCAGGGCTCTGTGGTTAGCGGCGCACGACGCCGAGGCGGCGGTACCTGTTCTGGTTCAAGTATTGGGCCTCCCGCACGGGGAGAGACGATGGGAAGCCCTTGCCGTCCTTGCGGCAATCGGCCCGCAAGCAGAATCGGCAATTCCTGCTATCACCAGAATGACGAAGGACGAGTTAGTCATGGTCCGCATCTACGCTGCCGACGCGCTCTGGAAGGTAAGCCTACGAGCGGACGCCGCCGTGCCAATCCTATCTGAGGCCTTGACGGACGAGAGCGATTCCATGCGCTCTGATGCCGCTCGAACGCTTGGTCGAATGGGGGGTGCTGCAAAGCAAGCGCTTCCCGCAGTCAAAAAGGCTCTGCGAGACAAATCAGAGTGGGTGCGTCTAGACGCGGCGGAGGCTGTTTGGAAGATTGAACCAGGGGCGGATGAAGTCTTGCCGGTTCTTCGCGAGCTTGTCAAAAGCAAGGCCTCTTCGCGCCGCGAGAGAGCAGTCAAGTTGATGGCTCAAATGGGCGAGGCCGCAAAGCCCGCAGTTTCAGAAATCGCAAACTTGCTGGGCGATCCAGAGCCGAGCGTCCGAACAACAGCTGGCCAAGCGCTCAAGAAGATAGATGCCGAAACACCAAAATGAGCGACGCGCGCGGCTTGTTGAAGGATGAGCAATTGCGGACGGCGAGAAACCGGCTATCTTGCCGATGATTGCTGATTCAACTTGCAACGCATTCACCCCGGTTTTGGCGAATGTGTTGCGAAGCCGGGCTTGGGCCCCAAAAACAAGGCCCCCGCGAGACGGCCGTTCTACCCGTTCCACAGTTAGCCTAGAGAGACAAGTCTTCGTGTCCCCGCCTCAAGGACGAGCGTCTGGCAACATCCTTGAATCGAGCCAGATGCAGGGTTACAATCGCCGCTGCCCCACAGCAATCTCCCGAGGACCATGCCATGCACCGCTACCCTGTCGCCGTTATCCTCGTGCTCCTCTGCGTCGCTTCCGGTTATGCCGAGCCCAACTACAGCGATACGCGGCTGCTGAGTCAGCCGGCCGTCAGCCGGGAGCACATTGCCTTTGTTTACGCGGACAACTTGTTCCTCTGCGACCTCGACGGCCGGAATGTCCGGCAGTTGACGAGCGACCAGGGCATCGAATCGCACCCCGTGTTCGCGCCGGACGGCAAGACCCTCGCCTTTAGCGCGGAGTACGACGGCAACACCGATGTCTATACGATTCCCGCCAGCGGCGGCTCGCCCACGCGCTTGACCACGCACCCGGGACCGGACCTGGTGCGCGGCTTCACACCGGACGGCAAGGCCGTTCTGTTTTCGTCGGCACGGCATGTGTTTACCAACCGGTACGCGCAGCTCTTCACCGTGGCGCTGGCCGGCGGCCAACCGGCGCAGCTAGCGATTCCCAACGGCGTGGAGGGCAGCTTTTCCGGTGACGGGCAGTATCTTGCTTACACGCCGATTGCCGACCGCTCGCAACAATGGAAGAACTACCGCGGCGGCACCGCATCACGCATCTGGATCTTTCGTTTCTCCGATCAGCAGGTGGAGCCAATTCCGCAGCCGGCCGGGCGCTGCAACGACACCGATCCGCGCTGGCTGAACGGCACGGTCTTTTTCCGCTCCGACCGCAACGGCGAGTTCAACCTCTTCGCTTACGACACGAAGAACAAGGAAGTCCAGCAGCTCACGCACTTCACCGACTTCCCGGTGATCGCGCTCAACACCGGCGGCGGCAACCTGGTCTTCGAGCAGGCCGGCTATGTGCACCGCTTCTTCCTCGATACGGGCAAGGTGGAGCGGCTCAAGATCGGCGTGGCCACGGACCTGGCCGAAGTCCGGCCGCACTTCGTCAAGGGCGCAAAATACATCCGCAATGCCTCGGTGTCGCCGAGCGGCGCCCGCGCGGCGTTCGAGTTCCGCGGCGAAATCGTCACCGTGCCCGCCGAGAAGGGCGATCCGCGCAACCTGACCAACACGCCCGGCATTCATGAACGCTCGCCGGCCTGGTCACCCGACGGCAAGTCCATCGCCTACTTCGCGGACAGCGGCGGAGAATATGCCCTGCACATTCGAGCCGCCAACGGCAAGGGGGACGCAAAAACCTACAAGCTCTCAGGGGCCGGCTTCTACGAGGAGCCGGTCTGGTCGCCGGACAACAAGAAGCTGGCTTATGTTGACAACTCGAACACGCTGTTCTGGATCGAACTCGCCAACGGCGCCGTCAAGAAGATTGCCACCGAGCCGGTGTATGGACCGACCAGTCTGCGCTCGCTCAAGGCTGCCTGGTCGCCCGATTCGCAATGGCTTGCCTACGCCCTGGGCAACCGCTCGGCGTATCGCACCATCTATGTTTACTCGCTGCCAGAGGGCAAGTCGCATGCCGTGACCGACGGCCTGAGCGACGCCACGGAGCCCATCTTTGATCGGTCGGGGAAGTACCTGTTCTTCTTCGTGTCCACGGATGCCGGCCCGGTCAACCAGTGGTTTGCGCAATCCAATGCAGACATGCGCGTCCAGCGCTCCCTGTATCTCGCCGTCCTGCAAAAGGGCGTGCCATCGCCCCTCACACGCGAAAGCGACGAAGAAAAAGGACCCGAAGAGAAGCCGGCATCGGCGGAAAAGCCTGCGGCCACGGGTGCGGGCAAACCGGAACCCGTGAAGATTGATCTGCCGGGGCTCGATCAGCGCATCCTGGCCATGCCCGTGCCCGCCGGCAACCTGGCCAGCTTGCAGACCGCTGCCGCCGGACAGATCTACTATCTTTCCCTGCCCTCTGCACCACCGCGCGGACCCGCCGACCTGGCCGGCGCGCTGCACCGCTTTGACCTGACCAAGCGCAAGGATGAGACCGTGCTCTCCGGCATCATGCAATACCAGCTCACGCGCGACGGCAAGAAGGCGCTGACGCACACGCCGCCCGAAACCTGGTCTATTGTGCAATTGGGGCAGGGCGCTGGTCCCGGCAATCCAGCCCTCGCAGCAGGCGCCGCCGGCACGCCGGGGCCAGGCACGGCGCTGGGCGGAGCCGATAAGCACAAGCTCAATGTCGAAGCGATTGAGGTGCGCGTTGATCCGCGCGCCGAGTGGTCGCAAATCTTTAACGAAGCCTGGCGGATCAATCGCGACTACTTCTACGCCACGAACTATCACGGCGCCGACTGGCCTGCCATGCGGACCAAGTACGAAGCCTTTGTGCCGGAGCTGGCCACATCGGGCGACCTGTATCGGGTCATCCGCTGGATGCTCAGCGAGCTGGCGGTCGGACACAGCTACACGCTGCCGGGCGAGCGGCAAACCGAGAAGAAGACGGTGCCCGGCGGCTTGCTTGGGGCGGACTATGAGATTGTCAACGGTCGCTATCGCTTCAAGAGGGTGTATGGCGGCCTGAACTGGTGGCCGGAGCTGCGCTCGCCTCTGACCGTGCCCGGCGTAGAAGTCAAGGCGGGTGAGTACCTGTTAGCCGTTCGGGGCGCGGAGCTGCGGCCGCCCACGGAAATCTATTCGCTGTTCGAGAATACGGCAAACAAGAGTGTGGAGATCACGGTTGGCCCCAACCCGGACGGCAAAGGCAGCCGAACCGTGACTGTCGAGCCGCTGGCCGGCGAGGACAACCTGCGTAACCTGGCCTGGGTCGAGGGGAACCTCAAGAAGGTTCACCAGGCGACTGGCGGCCGCGTGGCCTATGTCTACCTGCCCAATACGGCCCAGCCGGGACACGCCTACTTCAAGCGTTACTTCTTCCCGCAAGCCGACAAGGACGCCATCATCATCGACGAGCGCTTTAACGGCGGCGGGCAGGTCGCGGACTACTACATCGATCATTTGCGCCGGCCCTTTATCAGTTACTGGGCCACACGCTATGGGGAAGACCTGAAGACGCCCGGCGCGGCGATTCAGGGCCCCAAGGTGATGCTGATTGATGAAACGGCCGGCTCGGGCGGCGACCTGCTGCCGTGGATGTTTCACAAGGAGAAGCTTGGCCCGCTGGTCGGCAAACGAACCTGGGGTGGACTGGTAGGCATTCTCGGCTTTCCGACGCTCATGGACGGCGGCCGCGTAACGGCGCCGAACCTCGCCATCTGGGTGGAGGACGGCGGCTGGGTGGTCGAGAACGAGGGAGTGCCGCCCGACGTCGAGGTCGAGCAATGGCCGGCCGCGGTCAATGCCGGCAAGGACCCGCAGCTTGAAAAGGCCATTGCCATCGTCCTGCAGGAGCTTGAGAAAAAACCGGCGCGGAAGGCAAAGCGGCCGGAGTTCCCCGTGCGCGTGAAGAAGCAGGGCTGACCCCGCTTGCGCACCGCTGGCCCTGCAACAAAGTGGCAGCGCAGGCGCGAAGACTTACAGTCGGCCTGCGCAATGAGCTTGGGAGAAGAGACAGGATTTACAGAGAGTCCACGCACACCCATTTACTACAGATTATTCCATTCCTCACGCCGACGTGAAGCTCGGCTGGACCATCCCACACGAAGTATTTGTCTCCTGTTACCACAGGCCCGGTACCCCACTCAACCGGGGGACTGGTTTCCTCTTCTGCCTTGCCAAGGACAGATTCGGCCTCCTCCAGGGTCATGCCGATGCGAACGAAGTACCGGCACTTGAATTCAAAAACCGTCCCCGTGGGACAGAAGAGCGCGCAAAAGCCGATCCAAGTCCCAAGCAGAACAAATGGGGAGATTAGAACGATCAACCAGGGTCGCTTAAGCATGCCTGATTCAGCCTCCTGGCGGCGCAGCTTGTTCAGTCCCACTTGACGCCGATCTTCGCCGCGCCCTTCTTGGCGTACCAGGTAAGGGTTTCCCAGAGGGTTGCACGGTGAAACGTTTTGCCAATATCTTGCAGTTTATCGGGGCCGGTGCGGGGTAACTTTCTTAGCGTACCATCGCAGGATTTCCGGAGCGTTTGCAAGGTGCAGATGTTTCTTTTCTGCGCCGTCATTTCTAAACGAAACAGCGATGTAATTTGGGCCGCTTTCCCACCGAACAGTAACTAATCGGTTTCCGTCGCCATCTGTTAAAGTCTGCCCGCCTTCATATTCCCCAAGAATCGCCACCACGTCCTCCAGGCTCATTTCGTCTTGAATGCGGTCAAAGCTTTGCTGATTTATCCGGCTTGGGTTGGCGAGAAGCACTATTGCGCTTGCGGCGAAGCCAAGAAGCAGGACCAGACCGAGCCAACCGTACCAGCGTGTGAGCAGCTTCCGCATCCCCGGATTCTACCGCCAGCCGCGCAAACAATAAAACCACGTTCGCCATTGCATTCCCAGCTCTGCGCTCCGCTTCCTCCGCGCCTTCTGCGAGAAATGTTCTCGTCCTGCCTCCGTTGTGTCTCTCCGCTACGGAGGCCGCTTGATGCCGACCTTACCACGGGCGCGGACATGGACCTTCAGCTCGTATCCGTTTAACAGCGCCATACCGACCAGTGGGGTAGTGTCGGCCGCATCCACGAGCACGCGGCGCACGCGGCGGTCCCAGATTACTTTGGCTTCGTAAACGTCGAAAAGGCAGCAACGCCTGGCGGATCATCAGATCATGTCAGCGGGCGAGGTTGGCAGCACACGCTCAAGCGCCAGGCCGGTTTTTGGCGGCCGCTCCCAGAACGCGCTCTTCCAGATCGGCGAAGAACGCGTCTCTCAGGGAAGCCAGCGCATCCGGGTTGCCGCTCAGGTCAAGCAAGGCTGCGGCGTGATCCTGATCCGTGGTCAGGTCGTGCAACGCGTGCTGAAGGGCAGCGGCGCTTGCAGCCCGGCCTGGGGCGAGCATCATCAGCTCGGCCGGGAAATCCTGGCTGCCTACGGCAAGAGTCCGTACGCGCTCGTGGGCATCGCCGGGCAGCACGGTTACGTCGAAGGACGAAGCCAGGGCGGCGTGCTGCGCCGTGAACTCCACGGGCACGCTGTCGATGGCAGCCGGCGTGAGCGTTGGTGCAATCCCATTGCGGGAACGGCTGGCGCCCGTGCACAGCGGACAGGTGCAACCCGGCGCATGGCCGGCGGCCTGAGTAAGAGTTTTGCCCCAAGGCAAGTGGTTCTCCAGCATCTTGCCGAGCGGCGACAAAGACGCCTGCGCTGAGGCCGCGTTGCAGAGCGGGCAGGTGCAGCCGGGTGGGTGGCCGGGACTCATTGGAGCGTAGGGGCTGGCCAATAACGGATGCGCATAAACTTGTTGCTCCAGGTTCGGTACGGCAAGATCCGCCGCAGTCATGGTCCGCTTGGTCTGGCCGGGCGACAAGGTCGCGTACATCACCGAACCGGGGTCGGCGCTATGGCCTAGCCCCAGAGCATGGCCCAGTTCGTGCGTGACCACGGTCTGGAAATCGTACTGGCCGGGCTGGATGCCGGCCGCGTCGGCAGCGGTGTACCAGTCCCAGCCCTGGACGATGGTGATGTCGCCCGACATCTTGGTGCTGCCGAGCACGCCCTGGGCAAGGCCGCCGTTCGCCGTGGTGGCCGCGGTGTCGATAATGAAATTGGCAAGGCCGCTGTCGGCTGCGCTGACCAGGGTGATGGCCACGCCGTAGTCGGCCAGCAAGGAATCGAGGCCGGCGACGGCGTCCTGGATGCGGGCGTTCTCGTCGCTGGTGAAACCGCCGTTGGTCGAATTGTCGACATAGAGATAAAGAGCCGTGCCGAGGAGCTGCCCGACGCTGGTATCGGCGCTGTTGGCGCCGTCGGCGGAGAGCGTGCTCGAGCCGTTGCCTGACACGGTCAGGGTGTTGACCACGAGGGCGGCCTGCGTCTGTGCGTTGCCGCTCAGGGACAAGAGAGCCGCGGGGGCGTAAATGGTGCCCTGGAGGCCCAGCACGCCGTTGCCGCTGAGAGACAGGGCGCGGGTATTGTCGCGCGCCTGGAAGATGACCACGCCGGCATAGGTTCCGCCGGCCGGCGCGCTGAGCTTGATGCTGCCGTTGCCGGAAAGGGCAATGCCGCCGAAATTTCCGCCCCCGTTCGGGAAATTGCTGCCGGCATTGTAAATGACAACGCCGTTGCCGGTCAGGCTGGCATTGCCGGTGACCGACAGACCGCCGCCGGCGATGATGTACACGCCGGCAGTGAGCGTGAGGCTGGCGTTGCCCGAAACGGCGATCTGGCTGTAGACGCCCGGCCCGATAGTGGACGAGGCGTTGCCGCTGAGATTGACTGCGCCCTTGGACTTGTCGTTGGCAGGCACGGGAAGACCGGCCAAAGGATCGAGCAGCACCTTGCCGCTGCTGGCTTTAGGACTGAGGGTGGCGTTGCCGGAAATGCTGACGCCGCCCACCACGCTGATTTGTGCTGCTGCGATGCTGGCATTGCCGCTCGCAATGAGCGCCGCCGATGAATTCGAATCGACATCGATCACGCCTGGAATGTTGATGCTGCCGTTGCCCGAAACCGTAAGGGCGCCTTTCGCGCCTGTGCTCAGCAGGTAAAAGGAGTGCGTCACCGTCACGCTGAAAGTCGCGGCTTTCGAGACCGTGCCGGCGGTCGTGTCGCTTACCGTCAAGGTGACCATGTAGGCGCCGGTTGCCCCGTAGACATGCGTCGCGCTCACGGTGCCGGCGCCGTTGAGCTGGCTGACGGCGCCTGCTGAGGTCGTCTTGTCTCCCCAGTCGAAACTGGCGGCGTACGAATCCTGGGGCACGACGTCGGTGAAGGCGGCCGTAAAGGCGTCGGGTTCCGCGGGAATCACGGTGGCGGCGCCGGCCAGCGAGCTAATGACGGGCGGCGCATTGTTCTTCACCGTTTGAGTCACGGAATCGAGGCTCAACGTGAAGATGCCATCCCCACTGTAAGTGGCCAGTAGCGTGTGTGTGCCGACGCCGAGGGAAGAAGTGGCCAATGTCGCGCTGCCTTTGACAAGCGGCGCACTGCCAAGATCGCCGCCGGTTGTTACATCTACAAAGTCCACGGTCCCGGTGGGAGACGCGGAACTGCCGGCAATGGCGGTCACGGTCGCAGTGAAGGTAACTGTCTGGCCGACCTGGGTTTCGCCGGCCGAGCTGCTCAGGCTGGTAAAGCTCAGTGAACCATCCTTCTGCTTGGCGCCGTTCACCTCGAACACGTTGCCGGCCGCGGTAATGGCATTTCCCGCGGCGGTGTGGACGAACTCGCCGGCGCCGTTCACGTCCAGCACATTATTCTGCAAGTTCAGCGCGCCTCCGGTCAGGCTAATGGCCGGCTCAAGGAAGCCGGTGCTTTCCTCTATGTCATCGTTCTGGAGTGTCAAGCTGCCACTCTGGACGAGAACAGTAGGCGACTGCGTTGCGGTTGAAAAAATGACGTTACTTGCGCTGACCGTGCCGCTGCGCACCATCAGAGCGGGAGAGCCGCCTGTAACGGTGGTGGTCCCCGGCTGGCCCACGATGGCCAGCGCGACGCCGGCCGCCAGGTTGGCGGTGAAGTCGCTGAAGTTGCCGCTGCCGAGGGAGAGCTGGATGGTGACGGCTGGACTCTGCGCCGCCAGGGCATTGGCTGTGGTAATGACGCTCTGCGCGTCAGAGTTATTCGCTGCCTGGAAAGTGACGGTGACGGCAGCGCCGGGGTTAGCCGCCTGGAGCTGCTGGATGACGGCTTGCAAATTCGCGGCGGTAAGAGCATTCACCTGCTGCGCGGTGCCTCCGCTGCTGGTCAGGAAATTGCTGTCGCCGCTGTATATAGCGGTCACGGCGTGTGCAGTGCCCGCAGTTACTGCCAGAGCGGAGATACTGGGGCTCGTGGCCATGCCGTTGACTATTTTGACCGGGGAGCCAAAGTTCTGACCATCGACCTGGAACTGAACGGTGCCGGTGATCGTGCCGGGGCTGGCCGGGGTAACGGTAGCGGTGAAGGTCACAGCCTGGCCGAAGACCGAAGGATTCGCCGAGGATGCAACCGCGGTGGTCGTGGGCGCGGTCACCGCAGCCGTGCTGGTAACGCTCACGGCCGGTGTACTGTCATGCGTGAGCGTGATGGTGATGCTGTAGCTGCCGACGTTCTGGTAGGTATGGTGCCCCTGCACGGTGAACACGCCGTTATGGAGCGTGATCACGCCGGCGCTGGTTTGTTTATCACCCCAATCGATGGCGGCTGTGTAGTCGTGCTGGGGATCCTCGGCGCCGGCCGGGTCAACGAACGTCGCCACGGATTGCAGCCCGGAATCCATGCCGGCCATCGCGTTCACGGTCAAGCTGCCCGTGGGCACGACGCCCGCGTCGGAGACGACCGCCGTGCCGGTTATGGGCAACGGCGTGGCGCTATGGTGATTCACGGTGACGGTGAGAGGATAACTGCCTTCTTCTGTGTAGCTGTGTGTTCCCCAGACGCTGAAGGTTTTGCCGTCGGCACCGAGGATGATGGCCGTGGCCGCGCTTGCGGAGCTGCCGTCACCCCAATCGATCGTGGCGCTGTAGTCTTTCTGGGCGTCCTCGGGGCCGCCGGGATCTTTAAAGGTAGCGACCACAACCGGGATGCCGACACTGCCTTCCACCTGGCTGAAGCTGACGGCCGCGCCCTGCACTCCCGGATCGGAAACCTGAGCGGTACTGGTTACCGCAGCAGCAGGCAGGCTCACATGCGCGATGGTCACGGTTATGGTGTCCGTGCCGTCTTCTGCATAGGCATGATGACCCAGCACGCTGATGGTGTGGCCGTCGCTGCCAAGCATAAGCGCCACTTCCTGGCCGGTACTGGCGCTGCCGTC
>DASZFN010001078.1:0-10956 GCA_035939715.1 Gemmataceae bacterium
CCGACTGGTACGACAAATACGCCGGCCAGATCGACAAGCTGCCGATTTTGAATGTCGATCCGCTGCTGATCTCTTTTGCCTCGGCCACCAGCGAGCACTTGCGGGCCATGGGTTCGTCGCTGAAGGGCATCTCGCTGCAAAGCGGTTACCTGCAGCAGCAAAAAGTGGAAGGCCAGATCTACAACGCCCCCAATTACACGGGCAACTACAGCGGCTATAACGCCTACGGCGGCTACTGGGGCGGCGGCGCCGCCAACCTGGCCAATAATGTGGCCTTGTACCGCTCCGGCACGGCAGGCGGCGTGACCACGGTCAACAACTACGCGCAAGTTTACCAGCAGCAGCTCCTGCTAGTGTCGCAGGGCGAGGCGGCGCGCGTGGTCCTGTGGCAACGCATCGACGACGAGGTGGCCGGCGTCCGCCGGCAGATGACCCAGAAGTACCAGACCGAATTCTAAAATCAGCGTACGCAAAGACGTGGTGGCGTAGCTTGAAGTGTCCGCTGGGAGGCACACAGACGGAAGGCCAGGATGAAACGAACGATTACTATGAACTGTGGATGGTAAAAGGGGGAGCGCTTGTTTGTTGCCGATTGGAGAATTCTCCCCAACGGGACCTGTACTCAGCCGGCTGCCGCCCGCCAACTCTGAGGCTGGGTAACACCGGCAGAGTAACACCGCCACGTTGCATCGCGTTGGCGGTGTTACTTTCCGTCCGCAAGCTGCTGGCGGATCGGCAGATGGGGCATGCGAAA
Source organism: Gemmataceae bacterium (assembly GCA_035939715.1). GTDB lineage: Bacteria > Planctomycetota > Planctomycetia > Gemmatales > Gemmataceae > DASZFN01. The sequence goes on from DASZFN010001078.1 coordinate 755, forward strand.
AAGTCACTCCGCCAGGTCGCCACGTCACGATAGGGAATAGCTGATTGCGGGTCCGTTCGTCCGTCCGCCCGCCAATGTCATGGCGGATCGACGGCGGAGCCACGGGGGGAGCCGGGGGGACAGAGGTCGCCGTCGCAATCGCCCGCCAATCTCTTTTTTAAACTTCTTCGGTTTTTTTTGTTGACAGCCGAATATTCCCGGTTAGGCTACACGCCGGTCCGTGTGAATCGCTGGCAGCGCCTTTCCCCTGTGGCTGCTGCCACATGGATCTTGAAGTTTCCGAACCGCCAGGGCGGGCGTTCTCAAGAATTGTCTCGGATCTCGCTGCGCTCGACCTGTAATTTAACGGTGCCCCCCAGCGCGCCCAGGATATTACGTTATTTCACGGACGAAGTGAGTTGACAAAGCGGCCGGTGAGTCTCCGCCGCCAAGCAGAATCCTCACCGGCCAGGCATCTTCCACGGGCATTTTTATGCGCCGCGGCCGATGTCTTTTGATACTAGCACAGGATGTGCGCAGAGACAAGAAATTCCGAATTGCACCCGTATGACCTGAATGACCCTTAACAGCCTGTTGGAAAAGGTGTCTGGAACATCCAGACATTTTTTCAACAGGCTAGGTCGTGGCCTTTTTTCGAGGATCCCGAGCATGACCACCAACATCTGGCGGCGCTTCCTGAACCATTGGTCCGAGCCGCTCCGGCCCGCTCACGGCAAGGCGCGCCGCCAGCCGAGCCGCCGGCTGTGTCTCGAAAGCCTCGAGGGCCGCATCGTCCCCACGACGCGCACCTGGACCGGCCTCGGCGGCAACGGCCTGTGGGCTAATGCCAGCAACTGGGTCGGCAGTGTCGCCCCCGCGCCCCTGGACGACCTGGTGTTTCCGCTCGGCGCCAGCCAGTTGAGCAACTACAACAACTACGCTCCCAATACGGCGTTCAAAACGATTACGCTCCAGGGCGGCGCCTATTCTCTGAACGGCAATGCCATCAGTCTTGGCATCCCCGGCGTGGGCGGCAGCATCACCGATAATTCCGCGGACGTCACCAATCTCATCGGCTTCAACGTTGTCTATGCGGGCGCCACGGGGGTCGAGAGCTTCAACATCGCCGTCAACACCATGCTGACTTTCTCCGGCCAGATCACGGGCGCCACCGGCGTCTCGTTGCGCAAGACCGGCGCCGGCACGGTGATATTCGGCGGCGACAACAGCGGTTACTTCGGCCCGATCACGGTGGCCGGGGGCGCGCTGCAGGTCCAGAACAGCAATGCCCTGGGCAAGAACACTACCACGGTCCTCGTCAATGCAGCCCTGCAAGTAAAGGACGTGGTCGGCGCCGTGCATGGCGCTCTGGTCGTTGCCGGCGCCGGCTTTCAGAATGGCGGCGCCATCGAAAACGTGCACGGCTACAACACGCTCGACGGCTCGATCAAGCTGGCGGGCAGCGCCATCCTGGCCGCCGATGCCGGCGTGCTCACGCTCTCCGGGGCCATTCAGGGCGCCGCCACCGCTACTCTGTCCATCGGTGGCACGAGCAGCCAGGATTCCGGCAAGGTGGCGCTCACCAGCGCCAATGCCTACCTGGGCGCCACTGTCGTCGATCACGGCATCCTCAACCTGCAGGATCCCTTGGCCGTGGGTCCGGCGACCAAAAGCACCGGTGTCACCGTCAATGCCGAGGGCGCTCTGGAGCTCCAGCTTAATAACGGGACCGTAGCCGGGCAGAAACTTACGCTCGGCGGCAGCGGCATCAACAATACCGGCGCCCTGCACAACATCAGTGGCAGCAACATCTGGAACGGCGACATCCTCCTGCAGAGCGCCTCGTCCATCGGCGTGGACGCGGGCAGCACGTTGAGTATCGGCGCTCCCGGGAACCCGCTCGTACGCGGGGTCATCAGCGAGAGCGGCGGCAGCCAGGCTCTGACCAAGGAAGGCACCGGCGAACTGATCCTCTTGCGCGCCAGCTCCTACTCCGGACTTACCACCGTCGATCAGGGCATCCTGACCGCGGAGAACAACTTTGCTCTGGGCGGCGGCGGCACCATCAAGTCCGCAGGCGCGCGCGTCATCGGCCAGGCGACCTTGCAACTGGCCGTCGATCCAACCAACGGCAGCTCCCTGACGATCAACGAACCGCTGCAATTGAATGGTCCCGGCAGCAACGGACAGGGCGCCCTCACCAGCGCCAGCGGCGCCGACATCTGGCAAGGCATCATCACCCTGGTGAGCGACGCCTCGGTTGGCGCCAACCAGGGAAGCACCCTCTCCCTCGGCGATCCGACCACCGGCGCCGGCACGGTCAAGGGTGTCGGCGGTTTGACCAAGGCCGGGCGCGGCACGGTGATACTCCCCAACGCCAATTCCTACCTCGGAACCACGCTGGTCCTCGCCGGCGTCCTGGACGTGCAAGATAGCCAGTCGCTGGGCGGCGTGCCGCCGACGTTTTCCGTGCAGGCGCAGGCCGGGACCATCGTGGCCACTGGCGCCGCGTTGTGGTTTGACGGCGTACGGCAGCGGGACCACCAGGGCGGCATCACGATTAGCGAACCGCTCACGCTCGCCGGCACCGGACTGAACGTGACCGGCGCTCTTTATAACCTGAGCGGCACCAACCTCTTGTCCGGTGACATCGCCTTGGCCGCCGATACCTACATCGGGGTCGCCTCCGCTCCGGGCGCTCCCAATGGCAGCGAACTGACGGTTAGCGGTGATATCGGTGAAGTCACCAGCAGTCGCGCGCTGCGCAAGGTCGGCGCCGGCCGGCTCATCGTCGCCGGCTACAACCGCTATTCGGGGCCGACCGAAGTCATCCAGGGAATCGTGACCGTCGCCGGCAGCAACGCGCTGGGCACCACCGACCAGGGCGCCGTGGTCGACTACAACGCTTCCCTCGAACTTAAGGGCGGCGTCCAGGTTCTCAACAAAGCACTGACCCTGAGCGGGCCCGGCGTCCGCGCTGCCGGCGCCCTCGCCAGCGTCAGTGACGACAACCGCTGGACGGGAAAAATCACTTTTGTCAGCAATGTGACGATTGGCGCCGCGGCCAACAGCAGGCTGACCCTGCGCGGCAATATCAGCGACGGCAGTCATGGCTTCGGCTTGACCAAGGCCGGCGCCGGCAATCTGGTCCTGGGCGGCGTGAATGTCTACGGCGGCGGCACGCTCATCCAGGCCGGCATCGTCAATATCCAGAACAATGCTGCGCTCGGCAGTGCGGCGTCGAACACCCGCGTGCAAGCCGGCGCCTCCCTCGAGCTTCAGGCCGGCGTCAGCGTCAGCGGGCAAAAGCTCACGGTGTCCGGCAACGGCACGGGCACGGCCGAGGCCTTGCCGGGCGGCGGCGGCTGGTTCCCCGTCGGACCCGCAGCCATCAGCAACGGCAGCACCGGCGTCGCGGGCGCCAAGACCGCGATCGTCAGCGGCCGCGTCACCGGCATCGCCACCGACCCGCATGATGCCAACCTCATCTACATCACCACCGGCGCCGGCGGCGTCTGGCGCACCAAGAACGGCGGCCTGTCCTGGGCGCCCCTCACCGACAGCCTGCCCACGCTGTTTACCAATGCCATCGCCATTGCCCCCAGTGACCCCAACACCATCTACGTCGGCACCGGCAACCCCGACTGGAACAGCAACAGCTTTACCTCCAAAAGCACCAACACGCAGTTCTACGGCGAGGGCGTTCTCAAGTCGACGGACGGCGGCGCCACCTGGACGCTGATCACCGGCAACGCCGGCCTGAATGAATTCGCTCAGCAGGAAATCGAACGCATCCTGGTCGATCCGAGTGATCCCAATTTCGTCTATGTCGCCACCGCCGAGCAGGCGGTCAACGGCTTGCAAAGCAACCAGAGCGGCATCTGGCAGAGTACCGACGGCGGCACGACCTGGGTCAATACCACCGCCGGCCAGATCATGCCTCCCACGTTCTCCTCCACCACCAGCGCTTTCACCGACCTGGTCTTCGATCCGGCCAGCCTGGTGGCCTCCAACGACAAGCTGCATCGACATATCCTGGCGGCGATCGGCACGGCCGGCGGCGACCCGGCTAATGGTCTCTGGGACTCGGCGGATAGCGCCACGACCTGGACCTTCAATACCAGCTTCCCCTCCGCCACCACCGACGGCGTCATCCGTCTGGCCGTCTCGCCCAACCCGAATGTTGCCATCATGTACGCCTCCCTCGCCAAGAGCGACGGCACGCTCGACCAGGTTGTGGTCAGCAGCGACAACGGTCTTACCTGGGCCAAGGTCGGGGGTACCGTGGGGGATTATCTGGTGGGCCAGGGTTATTTCGATTCCGTGATTGCCGAGGACCCGCGCAATCCCAGCATTGTCTACGTGGGCGGCACCAGCGCCAACAAGGGCACCGACTTCCTGGAGTCGGCCGACGGCGGCGCCAACTGGAGTCAGATCGATCTCGGCGTCGACGGCAACGGGCCGCACACCAATCACCATGCACTGGCCTTCGACGCCTTTGGCCGCCTGCTCGACGGCAACGACGGCGGCATCTGGCGGCTCGATCTGCCGACCATCACGCCCAAGGTCGCCGTGCGCTGGACGGACATCACCAGCAACCTGCAGGTCACTCAGCTCAACAGCATTGCCATCAATCCGCAGAACCCGAACCTTATCTACGCCGGCACCCAGGACAACGGTTTCATTAAATTCACGGGCCCGCAGGCCTCCGGCGCGCTGGGCTGGCAGCAACTGCGCAGCGGCGACAGCGGCCAGGTGGGCATTGACCCGTCAACGCCAAACCGCATCTACCAGACCTTCGCCTTCACTCAGGCCGCGTTCTTCCAGCGCTCCGAGGATGGCGGCCTCACCTTCGCTCCCAAGGTTACCGGCATCAACACCATCGCCTCAAAGACACCGGACAATGCCAACTACTACGTTCCCTTCGAGGTTGATCCGGCGATCCCCAACCGCCTCGTGCTGGGCACCGACCGCGTTTATGAAAGTTTCAATCGTGGCGACTTGTGGAAGCCGCTCAGCACTCCCGGGCAGGATGGCTGGAACAGCACGGCCCCCATCGACGCCATCGCCGCGGCGCCGAGCAATCTCAACGTCATCTATGCCGCGGCCGGTGGAAAGCTCTTTGTCACCTTTACCCACGGCAAGGGCGTCGGCGGCCAGCAAGGCTGGACCGAGGTCGACATCGGCGACGTCGGCAGAATCTCCCAGATCTGGGTCGATCCGCTTACGCCGACGACCGCTTATGCCGTGCGCAGCACCTTCGACTCGGCCACGATGGCCGGCCGCGTGTTCAAGACCGTCACGGGCGGGCAAAACTGGCAGGACATTAGCGGCAATTTGCCCAACCTGCCGGTGTGGTCCATCCTCGTCGATCCACGGCCGAATCTCAACATTGTGTACGTCGGCACCGATGCCGGCGTCTACTCGACCACCGATTTCGGCCAGGGGACTTTCCAGTGGCAGACATTCGGGGCCAACTTGCCCAACGCGCAGGTGCGGCAAATTATTCTCGATCCGGTCCGCGATTTCCTCATCGTGGCCACCTACGGCCGTGGCGTGTGGGCGCTCGATCTTAACTCGCCGCAGGCCAACGCCGGCGCGGTGCGCGGCATCACCGGCGCCAATACCTGGGGAGGGAGTGTTAGCATGATTCCGAGCTCGCGCGGCCTCCCCATCATCTCGAATGACACTTCCAGCTTCAACGTCACCGTGGGTGCCGACTTCGGGGCCAGCCTCACCTTTAGCGGCCTTCTTAGCGACTCCCTGTCTCACACCGGCCTGACCAAGACTGGACCGGGCAAGGTAATTTTGCAGTCCGGCAACTCCTATGGCGGCCCGACCGTCGTAAACCTCGGCACCCTGAGCGTTCAGACGCAAGGTGCTCTGGGCACCAGTCAGAACGTAACCGTTAATAAGGGAGGTTCGCTGGAGCTTAACGGCGATCAGATGACCTTCGCGCAGCACCTGCAACTGCAGGGCCCCGGCGGCACGCTCATCCCGAATCCGGCGAACACGGGCGCCCTGGTCAGCATAAACGGCAGCAACACCTGGTCCGGCAAAGTCACTCTGGCAGGTGATGCCTCGCTCAACTCGGGCAGCAATGCCCAACTGGTGATCACAGGGGTCATTGACGACAATGGCCCCCTCACTGGCAGCCAGGGATTCAGCATTACCAAGGAAGGTCCGGGCGAGGTGGTCCTGAGCAACGCCAACAGCTACAGCGGCAACACCGTGGTGAACGGCGGTGATGTCAACGTGCAGAACGTGCAGGCCCTGGGAACCGGGAAGGGGACCATTACCGTGGCCAACGGCGCCGCCCTGTGGCTGCAGTTCCCCGCCGGCGCGGGCGTTCAGGTGCCGCTCGGTAACCAGGTGATTCCCGCCAACGTGATGACCAGTGAAACGTTGCACCTCAGCGGCGCCGGCCTCTTCAATAGCGGCGCCCTGCGCAACGTCAGCGGCAACAACGCCTGGCCGGGAGCCGTCATTCTGGACAATTCCGCCGCGATCGGCGTCGACGACGACGGGAGCGGCCTCACCGTCGACGGCGGCAGTCCACTCACTCTCACCGGCGCGATCAATGACGGCATCGTCGGACCGGCAGGGTTGACCAAGGTCGGCGCCGGCACCCTGGTGCTGACCGGCGACAATTCCTATTCCGGCGGCACCGACGTTGCCGTGGGCGTCCTCAACGTCCAGCAAGCGCAAGCGCTGGGTTCGCCGCAGGTGGGCTTCGGCACCGTCGTGGAAGGCGGGGCGGCCCTGGAGCTACAGTTCATCGACGCGCAGCCGGGGCAACCGACAACGCTTGCCGCGCAACCCTTGTTCCTCATCGGTTCCGGACTGGGCGGCGGGGGGGCGCTGCGTAACGTCAGTGGCGACAACATATGGAGCGGGACCATCGCACTCGCCGACAGCAGCAGTATCGGCGTCGAGCCTGACCCGCATAGCCCTGGGGCGCCGCTTACGCTGACCGTCACCGGCGACATCGTCGGCTCGCTCGGCAACGACCTGACCAAGGCCGGCGGCGGCACGCTGATCCTCCCGACCGTCAATGACTATGAAGGCCAAACCATCGTGGCTGGCGGCGCCCTGCAGATCCAGGACCCAGGTGCGCTGGGACTGGGCGACAGCGTGTCTGTTAACGACGGCGCCAGCTTGCAGCTTGCCGCGGGGGCAAACGGTCCGTTTACGGTCACCGGTCCGAAGCTTCAACTGGTCGGCGCCGGTGTGGGCGGCCTGGGGGCGCTGCAAAACCTCAGCGGCAACAATACCTGGAGCAGTCCGATTATCCTGCATGGCGACGCTACCATCAACGTCGCAGCCGCGGGCAACACGTTGACCATCACCAGCACCATTAGCGAGTTGTCGTTAGCGTCTGGCAGCGGCTTGTTCAAGAACGGACCCGGTACGCTCGTTTACACCGGTGGCACTGGATCCGATCCGAGCTACACGGGTCTCACTACGGTGCAGGAGGGCACGCTTGTCGTCGACGGCGTCATCGCCGGCGCCCTTCTTGTGAGCGGCGGCAGCGTCGGCGGCACCGGTTCCGTGCTCCTTGGCATCACCGTGGACAGCGGCGGCACCCTCATTCCGGCGAGTAAACTTACCGTCGGCACCGCGTCCACCAACGCTAACTTCGACATGGCTACCGGATCTTCTTACAGGGTGCACTTTGCAGGAGCGGGTGGCTTCAACGCCTTGCTGGTCAACGGCGATGTGAACCTCAACAGCGACGGCCTGGGCGGGGCAACGCTCGCCGGCGCGGTCGACGCCGGCTTTACGTCTGCCGTCGGCGACTCGTTCACGATCATTGAAACGACCGGTACGCTGACGGGGACGTTCTTCGGCCTCGCCAACGGCCAAACCACCACCATTGGCGGCCTGACATTCAAGGTGACCTACACCAGTAACAGCGTGCAGCTGACGCGCGTCTAGAGACGGGCGGGGCCGGCACGAACAGGAGTTCCGGGACGCGGGAGCCACTCTGGCGGCGCTCGGGCGGGGGGCATGAACTATGCCCTGCGCTTTCGCGACGAGACGCGATCCCGCAGATCAATGGAAAAAACCTATCCAGAAAGAGAAAAGTTGCTGGCCCGTCGTGCCGTTTTCCTGGAGCAGGTCGCTCAGGGGCAGCCCATGGACGGGCTGCCGTTTGTCCTGCCGGCTCTTGTTGATAATGGGAAAGCCGAAGTCCAGGGCGACGGGCACGGGTCCGGGAATGGAGGCATTCGCGGAACGGATTCTGGAGATGATCGATTCCTCCATCGCGACTTTGATCCGTGCCCAATAGCGCGCCTTGCCCTGGTCATCTTTCTCGACCAACTTGATCGCCTCACCCAGTTTCACCCTGGCGATTGAGCGCGTGATTCTGCCATCGATTTGCACGTCTTCCGGACCCACATGCTTCACCTGGGTTCGCTCCAGGGCGCTTTCCAGGCGTATCCGTCCATCCTCAAGGCCCTTAACCTTCACGCGAACCAAGAGTCCGAAATCCTTCCTGCTTATTCTAAAGTTCATCCGTTTCCCGACCGATAATTCGACTAAGCTCTACTACAGGCCAGGCAGGAGGCTTACGCATGTTGCCGGGACGATTCGTGTTTGCGCGGACGACTTGCCTGGGCTGTCTGTTGGCTGCCGGCTTGCTGCTCTGTCCTACCTTACGCGCCTGTGCGGAAACATCGGCGCATCGGCTGCAACGCAAACTGCACAAGGTCGAGAAGAAAGCCGGCAAGGCACTCGATGTGGCCGGCGATAAGATTGGCGACCTGATTCCGCACGTCGATGTGGATTGCTCGTTCGGTATCGAGGAGATCATCGACCTGATCATCGACGTGGCTGCCGATTCCGAGCACCAGCGCGGCCAGGCCTCAAGGAGCGAACCGAAAGCAAAGAGTCCTAATCACCCGCTCAGCAAGCACGTATCGCCCGCCAAGCAGAATCCGTAAGGCGTACCCGCTCGGCCGCTCGTTTTTCATGAATAACCCTTGGCCATGGCGCAGAACTTCGCGGAGAAACTATCTACGTTCCTCAAGGGCCGGGTGAGACAGTTGTTTGCCGAACGGCCAGCCCCCCGTGAGCCAGGACCAGTACAGGAACGCGCCGATTCCTGCCACCAGCGTGGCCAGGCCCAGGCCAATATAGAGCGGCTTCGCCGTCACATACATGAAGAGCCAGCCGGCCAGCGCCAAACCACAAGGCAATGGATAGAGCCACATCTTGTACGGCCGCATGCGTTCGGGCTGCCTGCGCCGCAGCAGGACCACGCCGGCAATCTGGCCGATGAATTGTTCGATGATGCGTGTGGTGATGAGCGCGGTGATGACGTTGTCCAGGCCGAAGAAGGTCCACACCAACGTCAGCGCGCCGACCAGCAGCAAGGAGACGTGCGGAATGGCCAGGCGCGGATGCACGCGGCCGAAAACGGAAAAGAAATGGCCGTAGCGCGCCGCCCCATAAGGGATGCGCGAGTAAGCCAGCATGCCCGCGAACGCCGAGCCAAAACAGCTCCACACCAGCAGCACCGTCACCAGCGTGACCGCCCAGCCGTCACCGTGGATCCTCTCCATGAACGCGGCCGGCAGGCTATAGTTGTCGATGGCCGGTTTGTCCCGCGGGATCGTGTCATACGGGACCGTGCCGAGCATCGCCAGATGCACGCCGAGGAAGAGCAGGCAAACCAGCAACGCGCTCAGCAAAATCGAGCGCGGGATGGTGCGGCCCGGGTCGCGCACCTCGTCGCCGATGTAGCAGACACTGTAATAGCCGAGGTAAGAATACATCGCCAGGCGCATGCCCTCTCCCAAACCGGAGGTTAAATTCTCCGGTCCCGCGGCCGGCCGCTGGAATGCGACCGCCGGATCAAAACGGCAAAACCCCTCCACGAGGATCCAGCCGATCACGCCAAGCACGCCAAGCCAGATCGTCACGGTCAGCTTGCCCAAAATGGCAATGCGGCGATAAAGCAGCACAATAATCAAAACGCCCACGCCAAGAGCGAAGAGACGCGACGGGCTGATAGCAATCGAAACCTCTTCCGCGCTCCAGAGCATGGCCTCATGCAGGTGTGCGTCGTTGAACTTAGCAATATCGGGAGTCAGCTTCGACGAGAACTGGGCAATGGCAATCAGTCCTGAGCCAAGCTCCAGGGGTCCGCTGATCAAAAACTGCCAGATGAACAGGAAAGCCATCAGGCGGCCCCAGCGGTTGCGGCCGTAGCATTC
>DASZFN010001079.1:0-9201 GCA_035939715.1 Gemmataceae bacterium
TCGGCGGCTCCCTGATCCATCAGCGCGCCATCGATCCGGCGATTCAGGAACACGTCCTGCCGGAGGACAGCGTGCGTACGCTGCGGATGTCGAACAACGTTCTGGGTAACGGCTTCATTGAGGTCATCCCCGATCAGCAGCTTCTGAAGATCAAGAATGGCCAACGCCGCTTTGGCATGGAGGGCTTCGCGGTGGTCGTGCCCGTGGCGGTGGCGCCACAGATGGGCGCGGACGGCAAGCCTGACTTTCTTCTTGTGGAGCGGATCGGCCGCTTCGGCTGGAAGTGCCAGGAGGCGTCGTTGCTGAATTTCAGCGCCGGCGCCTACGTGAACGAGATGGGCATCACCAGCCCCCTGCAGCCCCAGGAAAACCTGTCCAACGGCCGGGACGTATCGATGTTCGACAAGGTCCCCGACCCGGAAGACAAGACCGTTGATCCGAACGATCCGACCAAGACCGTGCATCCGTTCGGCGTGGACGTGGAGTCGTTCACGCGCTTCATGCGCTCCAGCAAAGCGCCGCCGCGAGACGCTTCGGTTGCCGGCAATGAGGATGTGGTGGAAGGCGAAAAGCTGTTTCGGAATAACGAGGCGCTCGGCTGCGCCGTTTGCCACCACCCTGACTTCACCACCCCGGCGGCGGGAACGCCGATCCACACTCTCGGCGGCAAGGCAGGCAGCGACATGGCCACGGTGCCGGCAGCGCTCGGCAACAAGACCTTCCATCCGTACAGCGACTTCCTGCTGCACGACGTCGGCACCGGCGACGGCATCGCGCAAACCCAGCACGCCAACCTGCCGCCCCGAGGGTTTGAGACCCGCGAGAAGATTCCGGACGAAATCCGGACACGCGAGGGCATCCTGCGCGTGCAGGCCAGGCCCGAAAGAGGCAAACAGCGCGTCCTCTCAGGGCTCGATCAGCGAACGGCCAACAAGATGCGCACGGCGCCGCTCTGGGGGCTGCGCGTGCGCCCGCAGCTCATGCACGACGGCCTGTCGCTGACCATTGAGGAAGCGATCCGCCGGCACGGGGGGCAGGCCGAGGGCGTGCGCCTGAAGTTCGAGGCGCTGCCGGACAACCAGAAGAAACAGCTCCTGACTTTTCTGAATTCGCTCTGACCATGAAGACCATGTGCATGGTAACCCGCCGCGCCAGCAAGGGCCCCTCGCTGGCGCGTTTTTGAAGTTGCGCTTTTACAGGAGCTAGGGCCCCTGCCGGCTTGTCCGGCAGGTGAAGCAGTTCGGCAGCTAGAAAGGCTCGCCCGCGTTCGCCTCGACCCCTGCCGGCTCGTCCAGCAGGTGAAGCAGTTCGGCAGCTAGAAAGGCTCGCCCGCGTTCGCCTCGACCCCTGCCGGCTCGTCCGCCAGGTGAAGCAGTTCGAGCAGCTAGGCCGCAGCCAAGCCGACGAACTCCTTCACCTGCCGGACACGCCGGCAGGGGTCGTCGATGAGGAACAGCGCCTGCTAGCCCACGAACTGCTTCACCTGCCGGACGAGCCGGCAGGGGTCTGGCGAACCAAGGCTATAGAGAAAAACGCAACCTCAAAACTGGCGCGTCGGGTCATCACGGCTTGTTCTGGTTGTAGACATTCAACCAGAAATTGATCTCGGTCTGCGCCGGAGTGCGCAGGAATAAGTCCTGGTAAACGTGGGTGATATAGGTCGAAGGGTCGTTGGCGGCCTCGGCAAAGAACTCGTCGGAGGCGATGATTGCTGCCGCGACGCTGGTCCGGTCGGCGCCCGCCTGAAATTGGTTGAGCCAGAAGACTACCTCATTCAGGCCCGGCGAGCGGCCGAGGAACAGGGCATAGTCGTCCTGGATGATGGCCACGTCGCGCTCCGGGCTGGTGCCGATCGCCTTGGCCACCGAGAAGACGCTGGCGCCGTTGGCCAGGTCGGTCAGCCAGACGTTGAGTTCCAGCGCGTTCGGCAGGCGGCCCAGCAAGTCCTGATACAGGCCGGTGATGAAGCCGGTGGCGGTGTTGCCGTGCAGCAGCCTGTATTCCTTGGACGACGCCAGATCCGCTTCGATGGTCTCGCGGGTCGCACCCAGTTCCATGTCGCCGACAAAGTGGCTGAGACCGCTCTGGTCCGGCGCCCGGCCGAGGAGATGCTTGTAATCGCTGATGATGAAGTGTTGGAATTCTTCGGGACTCTTGAGAATCCCCATCGCGACCGCCAGGGTCGCCTTCGAGAGCACGTTTCGCGTCTCCAGCGCTTCCACGCCGAGTGTCGTGACTGGTGATGAGTGGGAACCCACGGGACTCTCCAAATTCTGAGGTGAATGTCTGGCCAGCAATCGTGGAACGCATGGCCAGGCGATCCTTGCGCTGGGCCGAGGCGCGGCCGCATGGAGAGCGGAACGTCAGCAAAAGCTAATAGCCGTGCAGGAACTTGCAGCATTGTAACCCGCAGCGCCAGCAAGGGGGCGCCGGCAAGGGGGACTGTGGCTAGCCCCTTGCTGGCGCTGCGGGTTACAATGCCGAATCACGGACGCTGATACCCGAAGCAGGGGCACAGTTCAGATGCGGCCATAACGCTTCCTCTGTAACTCTGGAAGCCAGGTCACAAATCGGCCCGGTCTTAAACCAAAGGCGCATAAGAGTATATGCTGATGCCGCGCTGCTTGTTCATGACGAATTTCGCGCTTGCCTAACTTCCGCCAGATTTTTATTTTTCCCAGCTTTTCCTCCCGTCCGTTTGCATTTCGCAACCTAGAGTTGCACTGAACATCATCTTTCCCAAAGTGCGCTCACGGCTCCTGACCCCTCCAGACAGCAAGCGCCGATCAAGGAGCAACACGTCATGCCTTGCGCGCGACCCGTCTCTCTCAATGCCCGCCGCGGTGTCACTCTCATTGTGGTGCTGTCGCTCTTGACTCTGTTTGCAGTTCTCGGGCTGAGTTTCGTGCTCTATGCCAATGCTCAGGCTTTGTCCTCGGACCTGCTGCTGCAAAGCGAGGCGGATGCCAACAACGGCAGCGGACCGGATGTGAACCCGGACACGCTGGCGAGCACGTTGCTGTCCGCGTTTCTCTATGGTCAGGATGACGTGAGCGGCGTCTATTCCGCCTTCCGCGGCCATGACCTCGGCCGCTCGGCGTACGGCTTCAACTACCAGGTCGTTGACGGCAAAATCGTGCCGGGAAGCAACAACGTACCGTTCAACGGCAGCGGCAGGGCACACGAGCCGATCACCTTCATGGGACCCAAGGGACCGGTGCAAATCGACGGCTACACGCTCGTCAATTACACCTGCTTCCAGGACGCGCAAGGACATCTCAGCGACGGCTTCCTGCGCGATCCGGAGCGCACGGGCGTGCGCACTGCCGTCGATATATCCAAGGTCGGCGCGTTTGCCGGCGGGCTGAATGTTCCCTGGACCTACCCCGATCTGAACAACATGTTCCTGGCGGCAGTCAAAGCGGACGGCACCGTACTGATGCCGTCGTTCCACCGCTACTGGACAGGCTTCGGCTCCCTCGATCCCGCCAATCCGAACTGGTTCGACACGACTCAGCCCTGGCTCAAGTATCAGGTCATGCGGCCGCGGCCGGCCGATCATCTGCTGGCCAATGAAATCTGGGACGCGAAGGCGAACATGCCGTTCAACGTCGCCACCCAGAAATATAGGCAGAACTTCTTCCCGGCTCCCGGCGACGCCGGCGGCGATGTCAAGAACCTGATGGGCGCGGCGGGCTGGCAGGATCCGCAGACCGGCAAGCCGTGCAACAACGACAGCGTCTGGATGGACTTCGGCTTCCCCGTCATCACGGCGCGCGACGGCAGGAAATACAAGCCGCTCGCCGCGGTCATGATGCTGGACCTCGATAACCGTGTGAACGTGAACGTGCACGGCAACATCCGCGGCAGCGACCCGAACACCGGCAAGCCGATGCACGTCTCCAATCAGGGCTGGGGACCGTGGGAAGTAAGCTTGAGCGCCGTGCTGAACGGCGACGCGAGCGCGAGCACAGCGGCGCCGCAGGAATGGATCAACCTCTTCACCGGCCGCTCCGGACCGACGTTCGGCCGCTATGGCCCCGACGGCCAGCCTGCGACCAGCGGCGCCTCGGCAAGCCCGCCGCCGACACCGCGCTTTTTCAGCGCCGTGGATATCGATGCGACCAAGAGCCCGAATTATTACCCCAGCGATCCGCTGACACTGCCCGGAAAAGATCTGAGCAATGCCCCGGCAACTTTCCCATTCCCGTACTTCCCCAGCGCCAGCTACGGCAACGGCGACGGCTATGAGCTGCGCAATCACCCGGCGTTGTACGGCTACTTCCAGCAGACCGGCGATGACCGGCAGTTCCCGATCACCAATATGGAAGCCCTGCTCCGCTACGGTGACGTTGGTACCGACTCCCTGCGCTCGGAGTTACTGTCGCTGTGCCCACAGAACTTCACGGGCTCCGGCCAGGCCGCGCGGCGGCGCAATCTCGTGACCACCCTGAGCATGGATCTGGATCGACCCGGCTGCATGCCCTGGGCGCGCAGCCCGGCGGTCGACCCCACGGCGACTCCGTATACGCTGGGCAGCAATGCCGGCGGTCCCTATCCGCCTTACCCGACCGGCGGCGCCATGCCGGCTGCCACGTTTGCCGCCATGACGCCCGCGCTTGCCACGGCGACTTCCGCACTCGCCGGCAACAGCGAGTTCGGCAGCGACGGCCGCTCCCTGGCCGCGGCCCTGGGGCGCATCGATTTGAATCGCAAGCTGACCTCTTACCCACCCCTTAACAACCAGGGAACCTTCACCAGCGCGCCCGATCAGGCCATCGCCGACCGCGTACAGTTGGCGCGCGACATCTACGACCGGCTGCGCCTGGTAACCATGGGCGAGACGCCCGCCTATATCCCGCCCCCGCCGGCAGCGGGAACGCTCGACGTAACCTTTGAAGCGCGCCGCTGGCTGGCGCAACTGGCCGTCAACATCGTCGATTTCATCGACGAGGACGATTACATGACGCCCTTCAACTGGTACACCGATCCGGCCGGAAAACCGTATTTTGTCTTCGGCACCGAGTTGCCTCGCGTCGTCCTCAACGAAGCATACGCGGAATATGTCAACGACCAGAGCGATCCCACTGGCAGCAGCTCCTACGACGTCAACTTCTGGGTGGAGTTGTTCAATCCTTTCGCCGCCGACCCGGCGCGCAAGGACGACGGCACGGCCGTGCTGCAGGCCGGCAGCACTCCGATCTACCAGATGGCGATCGTGGAGAATCCGGACAACAGCAGCAGCTTCCCCAACGGTTTCACGCGGCCGGACAATTCCATCGGCGCCTTGCCCACCCCAGTGCCTGGCATGCCGATCAATATGCTCCGCGTCCTCCTCAAGAGCTGGGGCAGCACGACGACGATTCAGCCGTGCAACAAGCAGTCAGGTCCCAATGGCTTTTACGTGATCGGCCCAACAGTTGATTTTCAAGGGGGCAACGGCAGCTTCACGCCTACGCTGCAATCCAGTTCCATGTCCGTGCCGATCCCTTCTGCACCCAATGCGAGTACGCCTGGCTTCCCGACGCCCAGCAAGAGCCAGAACTATGGGATCTACTTGCAACGCCTGGCCTGCCCTGCCCTGCCGCCTCAGGACAATGCTTCCCTGCCGAACTACAACCCGTATGTCACGGTCGATTACATACCAGGATTGAATCCTGCTTATGCCTTCACCACTATCAACAAAAGTCCGCAGACCGGTTCGTCAAACGGCGTGGACATCACGCACCGCGCTTCTTTTGGTCGCACGCAGCCTTACGGCGGGGACAGCAAAAGTCCCGGGCTGTGGGCAGTCCAGTCCACGGCTCATACTGGCCAGCCGAACAACACGTTCTTCGGCATGAATGACAATCTCAACGGGTCGTTCGCGTGGCTCGTACATATGGATCGCCCGCTCATCAGTCCCGCGGAACTATTGAATGTTTCCGCTTACAAGCCGCATGAGCTGACGCAAAAGTTTGCCAGCTGGTCCCCGTCAAGCTCGCTTTTGAGCTCCCAGCAGCGGCTGGGACTGGTCGTGGGAGATGAGAACTCGCGGCTCTATCGCGCCTTCGAGTTCTTCACCGTTCACGGCCGCGGCATCGAGAGCACCACCGGCGGCCGCGTGCCGGGCAAGATCAATCTCAACACGGTCTGGGATGTCGAGACGTTCCAGGCCCTGTGCGACGCCCAGGCAGCCAACGGCTTCAAGCCCAGCGACGTGCAGAACTTCTTCACGAGCCTGGTCAAGTCGCGGACGCCTTCCACACAGCCGCCCGGATTCAGCTCCGGAGCGCCAGGTCCCAACGATCGGCCGTTTCTCGGCTTCTCCGCGCCGCTGACGCCGAGCGGCGGCGGCATCAACGATACGCTCTTCCGGCTCTCCGGACCGTCGCAGGGCATGCTGGAGATACCGTCCGATTACCCGGCCGCCCGGTATGAGCTGCTGAACAAGGTCTACAACAACGTCAGCACACGCAGCAACGTCTTCGCGGTATGGGTGACCATCGGCTTCTTCGAGGTGCTCGACGACAGCACGCGCCCGGTCAAGCTCGGCGCGGAGATCGGTCTCAGCCAGCATCAAAATACCCGGCATCGCCTCTTTGCGATCATCGACCGGACCAACCTCCACCAGGCAGGCCCGCCGCCGGTGTTCGTCAAGGCGAACAGCGCCGTGGTTAGCCCAGGCCCCGTCCCGCAAAGCGTCAGCGTGCATGCGCTGAGCGGCAGCTATGAGGGGACGCCCTGGAGCATCCAGCCAGGGAAGCAGCTTCTCGTGGACGTGGGGCCGAACCAGGAAGGCGTGACGGTGACCAACGTGTCTGGAACCAACCAGTTCCAGGCAGTCTTCACCAAGCCGCATCCGCAGGGTTTCCTGATCAACCTGAACTCGCTGCCCGGCAATCCCGGCCCGCAGCAGAACTACGACCCGCGCCAGGATAGCGGCGTGATTCGCTATTACAGCATCATCAACTAGTGTCGCCTTTCGCTCCGCGAAAGGACGTTCTTTCGCGGAGCAAAAGACGACGATAGGTCAGAATTCTGATCCTGACCGGAATTCTCCGAATTTCCGGTCAGGATCAGAATCCTGACCTACAGTTTTCACTTAATATCCCCACCCGGATCGCCGACTTACCGCACCAGGCATAGCCCTGCCCTGAAAAAACACTCGTCGCGAGATTTCCCATGCGCATTCAGTTGGCATCGGCGTTTCTGATCTTGACGGTAGGCGCGGTCCAGGCTCAGGAGCCGGCTCCCGTCCCCGCCGCGGAAAGACCGGCGTTCGACTTTACGCACTGCTGGGGCGGCTGCAGAGCGGGCTGCAATTCGGAACGACGCGCCGGCTATCCGGAATCCATCGCCTGCTACGCCAGGCCGGGCGAGTCGCCCGCGTATGTCGGCTACTATGTCGGCGGCGGCAGCGCCTGCCGCGGCGAATGCCGCGACCGCACGGAGGGCACCTGGGGCTGGGATTACCAGGGTTGTCTGCCGCGCCGCGTGGCCTTGCTCTGGACGCACGGCCGTCGCTACCAGGGCGGCACCGGCGCCTATCGCGTCGACGGCGGTCCACCGGTTCCCGACCTGCCCGCGCTGCTCAATCCCGCTCTGCATCATCAAAGTGGTGAACACGAAGAGTAATTTCGCCATCTTTCCCGCGCGAAAAACCCTTCGCTATTTCCCATCCTTTGCCTGGCCATCGCCTTTCCGAAGCAATCGGCCCCGGCAGATTCTACCGATATACACCAAAAGAGCGCGTTTCCCGTAAACGCATAGCGCGCATCTTGAATCACACCGCGGCATCGACACCAGCGCAGCAAGTTCCAGCTTCCTCGGAAGCGGATTCATGCCCCATGGAGGTTGCCGTGAGACGAGCCTGGGTTCTCCTCGTGGTCGTGCTGTTGGCTACATTGGACGCGGGTGCGCTGCAGGCGGACGAACTCTTTGCCGTCCAGCCGCCGACGAAGCCGACGACACCGGCCAAGCCGGGCCAGGATACCGGCAAACCGCCGCCCAGCACACCGACCCCGCCCACGCGGCCGCCCCAGACCACGCCGCTCGGCGACCAGTCCGCCCTGGCGGCGCCGACCACCGGCCGGCTCGACATCTCGCAGGCGCCCGAGGTCACGCAGATCGTCATGCTCGGCGATCAGATCGGCATTCCGGGCATCGCCTTCGGCATGCGCGGCATCCCGGGCTTTCCGCCCTTCCCCGGCGCCATCAAGGGCGCCATCCTGGTGCCTTCCATCCGCAGCTTCAAGGTCTCCGAAGACGAGGCCCCGATGCCGCAGGATCGCGTTTACTTCGGCTTCAACTACTGGGACAACCTGAACGCCGCCGTCAACCGCCGCTTCGGCTCCGACCTCACGAACATGAACGCCTATCGCGAAACGTTCGGCGTGGAGAAGACCTTCCTGAAGGGCGACGCCTCGATCGGCCTGCGCCTGCCGCTCGACACCTTGAGCGCCGACAGCGGCGTGCCCGGCATTGCCGGAACCAGCACCGACATCGGCGACCTCACTGTGATCATGAAGCTGGCCCTGTTGCGCGATCAGCAGACAGGGAGTGGCTTATCGGTGGGCCTGGCGGTGACGGTGCCCACGGGGCCCAGTACCTTTGCCGGTTTCCGGAATGTGGTGCAGGAGCACGAGACCAGGCTGCAGCCGTTCCTCGGCTACGTTTACCACTGGGACAATTTCTTCGTGCACGGCTTTTCCTCGATCGACGTGCCCACCCAGAGCAGTGACGTGACCATACTCTATAACGACGTCGGCATCGGCTACTACGTGTATCGCAATCGCTGCCCGGACGCCCTGATCAGCGCCGTGGTGCCGACCTTCGAGGTGCACGTGAATACGCCGCTCAACCACCGCGGCGCCCTCAATTTCAACGACATCTCCGGCACGGCCGACACGGTCGATCTGACCACGGGCGTCACCTTCGAGCTGGGGCGGCGCGCGACCTTTGCGGCGGCCTTTGTAACGCCGGTCACGGGCCCCAAGCCGTACGACTTTGAAGTGCTGGCTCAGCTCAACATCCGCTTCGGCGCCCGCGGCTGCGGCGGCCGGTCGAGCAATGGCGGCGCCCGGATGCTTGAATAGCGACGAGACAAAGTCAGCCGTTGGGGCTTGAGTCACTCGTCATTGGTATTGGTCATTCGTCATTCCTCATTCGTCGTTGGTCATTGTCACTCGTCATTGGTCATTCGCGAATGACCGATGCCGA
>DASZFN010001080.1:0-9491 GCA_035939715.1 Gemmataceae bacterium
AAACGACTAACCTCGCAGGCCATGTCGAACACGCGGTCCGAGTAGAGCAACTGACCAGCGAACTGGCCGATCACCTGGTCCGCACGTCCCGCCAACCACGGCTGATTCCGAAATCTCAGGACGTCCGACTGATTTTGGCGCACTGCTTGACGCCCCGGGACATTGACGTATATAGCTACATCCGCAATGCGATCGGTTAACGAGCCAAAGTTGTCGGATCAGCCCTCAGCCTCAATAGGAAGAACCGGAGAGCCCGAACAGGGTCGCTCCATCCGCCACCGCATTTCTTCGCCCGTTTGAATCTGCAGAAAAGCAGATAATTCCTGTCCAGATTAGCTTGATGTCCTTCCGCACGCGAGGTAACTGTGCTGTCGTTGCGTCGCATCGTCGCGGCGCCAGCATCGATTACCCGCATAGGAGACATGACATGTCCGCAAAGAACAAGGGCGCCAAAGGCGCGAAGGCGAAACAGCGTACAGAGAAGGCGAAGCCCGCCACGAAGCTCATCCCGGAGCTAGCGGCAATGAAGTTCCCGGCAAAAATGGTTGCCAAGCTGGAGGCCCTCGCCGAGGCCGACCAGGACACGGTTCTAAACTACGTCAATTCGGGCATGAAGATTAACGACGCCTACCAGCGGACTATCGCCGGGCAGCCCAAGCAGGAACAACAGCCGCAGCCGGAGGCCGCTACCCCGAGTGCTGAAACGACGAGCCCGGAGGCCGGTAGCGCCGGGCAGGCAGCAGCGGGGGCTACGCCGGAAGCGACGCCTGGCGCCGAGACCACACCGCCAGCCGAGGCGACGCAAGCCGCTGCCCCAGCGACCGAACCGGCAGCCAAGAAACGGGGCCGGGCGCTGAAGGCGGCGGGTCCCAAGAAGCTGAGCGCCATTGACGCCGCGGCCAAAGTCCTGGCTGAGGCCGGCGAACCCATGGATTGCCAGACCATGATTAAGACAATGGCGGAGAAAGGCTACTGGACTTCTCCCGGCGGCAAGACTCCAGCGGCCACGTTGTATTCCGCAATACTCAGGGAACTCCAGACGAAGGGTAACGATTCCCGGTTCAAGAAGACCGATCGGGGCAAGTTCGGCGTCGGCAAGGCGTCGTAGCGCCCTCCGGCCACGGTTTCGCCCACAACGCCTCCTTGCGGGGCGTTTTGTCGCTGGTCGGGAGTCCTCGTCACGATGTAGAGCATGCGAGGCGCGTTCCTATGCCATAACTTGACCTGGCTGATTCAGGAGCAAGAGACGCGAGAGATCACAGCGGTTTTTTTGGAAGCATGAGCAGTTGGCCGCGCAAGAAAAACCGGGTATCCTGCCGGTGGCTGCTCAGCAAATGAAAAAATCGGCAGCCGCGCGCGGTCCGCCGATATGAGGGTAGGTCTCGCCTGGCTGCCATTCCAGGCATCCTCATTGGAATTATCGGCAATGTCAGCCCGCGACTGCAACGAATTCGACCCACGCGCAACGAATTCATTCAGCTTGCAACGCATTCACCCCGTCTTGCCGAATGCGTTGCAAAGCAGTTCAGGCCTTGAACGGCGCCGGGGCGAAAGTCGCCGAACCGCGCGCTCCTTGGGTCGAGGACGTCCGCATTTAACAGGTTCGTCGGGATCACCTCGACCAACTCCACGCTGCGACGGGCACCAAGCCTGCCAATCCCAGCCTCGCTGGCTGGGATACTCTGGCGCCAACGAAAACACCAAGCCATTGAAGAAAAAAGTGCGATCACCGTTGAGTAGCCGTCAGCGTTGCAATCCTGCCTGGCCTAGCCGCTGCCTGAAAACTCTCGATCACTTGCTCTTCAGCTCCAAGACTTCCTTGGCCTCCGCCTGGAAGAGGAGAAGTCATTAGGCGCGCCCCTTTGTCTCTTCCCTGAAGGCGATAATGTCAACCATCCGAATAGAAAATTCAGCCAAATCGTTGCGAGCGGTCACTACTTAACGGACAATGCTGTTGCAGGAGAAATAACATGGCCCCCGCACGGTTGGACGCCGTCATCCAGCACATCCGCGGCGTCGCTGCCGCTGGTACGCTGGACGACCTGAGCGACAGGGACTTGCTAAGGGAATACGTGACGTGTCGAAGCGGGCTTGCCTTCGCTGCCATCGTCAAGCGCCACGGGGCCATGGTAATGCGCGTGTGCCGGCGCATGCTTCATCATGAACAGGATGCCGAGGACGTGTTTCAGGCCACGTTCCTGGTGCTGTCGCGCAAAGCAGCGGCGATTCGGAAAAGCGATGCGATTGCGAGTTGGCTTCACGGCGTGGCTTGCCGGATCGCCAGGAATGCGACCCGCACCGCAGCGCGACGGCGCAGCCACGAAGAACGCGTGAAGGGCAGAACGGTGCTCGAACCGGCAGACGACGTGGTCTGGCGCGAAATCCAGGAGGTCCTGGATGAGGAAATCGATGCTCTGCCCGAGAAGTACCGGACCTCCTTCGTCTTGTGTTACCTCGAAGGACACGGCCGGGCTGATGTCGCCCGAGGTACCGGTTTGACGGAGGCGGCTGTCGCGGGCCGTCTGGCCGAAGCGCGGAAGCGTTTGCAACAGCGTCTGGCCCGGCGTGGCATCACGCTATCAGCCCTGCTTGCCGCCGTTGCACTTACACAACACGCGGAAGCGACCTCGAACCGGCTCCTGGACACTGCCGTCGCTGCTGCTCTCGCCTATGGGAAGGGTGAGCCGGCCTCTGCGGGTGCGATTTCGGCTCACGTCGGAGCTCTTGCTGACGGAGCAATCAAGACCACGTTCGCTACGAACCTCAAGCTTTCCGCCGCCTTATTAGTGATTCTGGCGACGGCCGTGGTTGGGACGGGCACGCTCGTGCAACTGCGCTCAGCCCAGCAGCAGAACACGGTTCCCGAAAAGCAGGAAGCGGCCGCCAGCCCGGGACTAATCGGTTTGCAGCAAGCCCAGATCCCTGACTATGAACGAAAGATGGCCGGAGGCGGCGATGCGGCCAAGGCGCCGCCGGAACTGGTCGCCATTCTCGGCGATAGCCGGCTCAAGCACCTTGGCTACGTAACGGAAACGGTCTTCAGTGCCGATGGAAAGACATTGGCCTCGGCGGGCTCGGATGGCCTAGTACGGCTCTGGAATCCCGAGACAGGAGAAGAACGCCGGCGCTTTCAGGCGCCCCGCGAATATGGATTTCAATGGGACAGGCTCGCCTGCGTGGCCCTTAGTCCTGACGGCCGCATGCTTGCCGCGGGTGGCATCAACCAGAACATCATTCTTTGGAATGTTGCCGATGGCAAGCAGCTTGGCCGTCTCCGCGCCGATGGTCCGATCGCACGCCTGGTTTTTTCCGCGGACGGCCGCTTGCTGGCTTCCGGGCACTGGCTGGATGCCCAAGTCTGGGACCTGAGCACGAACAAGTTGCTTCATCGGCTGGCCAATCATGCCGAAGGTTTCCAGAGGAGCTCTACCACCGATGTAGTCACCGTCGCCTTTGCAGCAGATGGAAAGACCCTATTTGTCGGCCACCCCGATGGCACCCTTTGTAGCTGGGACGCTACGAACGGCAAACTGCTTCGCCGCGTCCAAGCGCACGAAGGCACCATGCAATCTCTGGCGCTGAGCAGGGACGGCAAGTATCTGGCCACGGGCGGCCGGAACAAAACCGCCAGGCTCTGGGAAGCAAGCACCGGGCGCTTGCTGCACACCCTTCAGGCGCACCAACATTACGTCCAGGCGGTAGCGTTTCATCCCGACGGCAAGACCCTCGCCACCGGGGGACTCGATGGCGATGTGAAGTACTGGAACATCGAGACCGGCGAGCTGCGCAAGATGTTCAAGGCGAGTCAAAACGTCGGTGTGGAATCGCTGACCTTCAGCCCGGATGGCAAGACACTGGCCTCGGCCGGCCTGGCCGTTCGGCTCTGGGAATCAGAATCGGGTCGGCCGCGTTTCAACCTCGAGGGACACATCGGGGCGACGAACGCGCTGGCATTCACTCCGGACTGCCGAACGATTGTCACGGGCGGAGACGACGGAACCATCAAGCTTTGGGATGTTGCCAGGAGAAGCGTGCGCCAGGAACTGGAGACCGGTCCTTCCAGCGTAAAAGCCCTGGCGGTCAGTCCGAACGGCGGCACGCTGGCGGCCATCGACCGGGGGAAACACCGCATTCAGCTGTGGGATCTGGCCACAGGTGAGCCGCGCAAGATCTTTCAGGCGGAAGGCGACCTTGGCCAGGCATTGGCTTTCAGCCCGGACGGACGATGGTTAGCGAGCGTGACCTTCTCCAAACCGGAGGGAGACCTGGCCACGCTTTGGGATCTTCGAGAAGGCAGGGCACGCGGGCGCCTGAACATTCCACGGGGTTCGTTCCTCTTCTCGAAGGACAGCAAGCAACTGATCGCCGCCGGGCAGCATCATGGCCCGGCGAAGGCCAAGAGTTCCGTAACTGTCTGGGACATTGAAAGCCTGCGCGTTGCGTTTCAGGTAGAAGATCCGTGCCGGCTGGGCGATTTGCGCGTCCGGCATCTACGCGAACTGGTGGAGTCGCCGGGTGACGAGCAGAGCGATCGAGAACTGGTCAAGCTTTTTACGCACCAGCATGACGAACACGCCTTCTCGCGGCTGGTTCAAAGACACGGCCCCTTGGTCCTGAGCGTATGCAGGCGAGTATTGCGCGACGTTCACGATGCAGAAGACGCATTCCAGGCCACGTTCATGGTTTTGGCCCGAAAGGCCAACTCGATCCGCCAGCCGGAATTGATCGTTGGTTGGTTACACCGAGTGGCCCACCACGTGGCGGTACGGGCCTTGGCTGAGATCGCCCGACGGCGCGAGCAGGAAAGAAAGGCAAGAATCATGGAGCGCCACGAGCCGAGTACTGAATTGGCATGGCGAGAGATTGGTAGGATGCTCGATGAAGAAATACAGCGCTTGCCCGAGCGATATAAAGCCGTCGTGCTGCTTTGCTATTTGCAAGAGAAATCCCACTCCCAGGCTGCCCTGCACCTGGGTTGGCCAATCGGCACAGTGAAAGGACGGCTGGCCCGGGCGCGCGGCCTGCTAAGGACGCAGCTAGCCCGTCGGGGAATCGGTCTTTCGCTGACAGCGCTGACGGCAGGATTGGCAGAGGAAGTGGCGCTTGCGAGCGTGCCGTCCGTGCTCATGACCACAACGGTCCAAATTGCCATCAAGTTCGCGGTAACAGGGGCAGCCAAGACCTCTACCAGAGCGGCGTCGCTAGCAGACGCGGCCCTGAAAGCAATGGCTGTCGCCCAATTCAAAATTGGAACATTGGTCGTGCTGGCATTCGTTGTTTTTTCGGTCGGCTTGGGACTGGTTGGGCACCGGGTCATGCTCGCGCAGTCCACCAATGCCGAAGCAAAAAACAGTTCAGGTTTAGCCGGTGCGTTAGCAGAGCCACCAAGGGCGGCAACTGGAAAGCAGGTCCGCACTGACCGGCTTGGCGACCCATTGCCGCGGGACGTGCTTGCCCGCCTGGGGACAGTCCGGTTGCGGCAGCAAGCCCCGTTGAACGTTGTTGCCTTTACTCCGGACGGCCGGACCATCGCCTCCGCCGGTTGGACGCGGACCGTCCAGCTTTGGGACGCGGCCACCGGCAAGGAAATCCGTTCGTTAGCTATCCCTCAGCTCGATCCGAAGGGTCCGCCAACCTCCGCTTCTTGTATGGCGCTCTCTGCAGACGGCAAGTTGTTGGCCGTTGGCGTCTTCGATGGCCTAATCCACGTCTGGGACACGGTGACAGGCAAGCACGTGTGTGAATGGCGTGGCCAAGCGAAAACCGTCCAGTCGCTAGCATTCGCGCCGGACAGCAGGACGCTGGCGTCGGGCGGCGGCGAGTTCGATAAGTCTGGTGAGGTGTGCCTGTGGGAGGCGATGAGCGGTAAACAGCTACACCGCCTGGTGGGCCACAAGGACGTCGTGAACGCGCTCGTGTTTGCGCCCAATGGCAAGCTTCTGGCCACGGCAGGTCGCGACAAAATTATCCGCCTCTGGGAGCCGGCGCAGGGCACCCTAATTCGGACGATCCTCTATCCCGAGCGTGTGGGTGGGTTGTACCAGGAGATTCTCACTCTGGCCTTCGCGTCCGATAGCATGTCGCTCGCCAGCGGCGGCCGGGACAAGGTAATTCATCTCTGGGACGCCGTTACAGGCAAGCCTCTGCGCCTGCTCACCGGGCACCAGGGAGAAGTTAGGACGCTGACGTTCGCGCCGCGGGGGCGGCTCCTCGCCTCCGGCAGTGCCGATGGCACCGCACGGCTGTGGGACGCAGACGCCGGGCGGCAGCTCCGTGTTCTTCGCGGCCGCGAAGCAGATGCGACGCACCAGGAGGTCCGGTCCATCGCCTTTGCCCCCGATATGCAGACAGCGGCGTGCGGACTGCAGAGCGGCGCCATTGCTGTGCACCGCATTGCTACCGGCGAAAACTTGTATGCCGATCGCGGTCATGAGGACATGGTCGATGTCGTGGCCGTATCGCCGGACGGTGCCACGGTTGCCACCGGGGGCGGCGAGGGCATCGTGCGACTCTGGGACCGAGCTACCGCCAAGGAAATTCGTCGTCTAGATGCGGAGGACACCAACGGCATCCGCAGTCTCTGCTGGTCGGCGGGCGGGAACCATTTAGCCGCGGCGACGGGCTTACTAAAGGTCGTGGTCTGGGAAATAGCGACAGGCCGGGTCCGACACCACTTTAAGGGAAGGTGCGTCGCATTCTCCCCCGACGGCAAGTCGCTGGCAATCGGCGATGTGCCGGTCGAAGCCGGCGTCGGACAAGGCATTGAGGTACGCGACGTGGCCACGGGCAAACGCGCCGGCAGCGTATTCGGCGCAGCCCACGCGATCGGCTGCGTTGCCTGGTCCCCGAACGGGAAGCTGATCGCATCGGGAAATTGGAAGCCGCACTGGAGAATGTCACTCGAAACCGGCAGCGGCCGCGAACCGAATGTGGGAGCGAACCTCATCCACCTCTGCGAGGTCGCGAGCGGCCGGGAGTGCCGACAATTCGGCGGCCTGGAGGATAATATCCACGCCCTGGCCTTCTCCCCAGACGGCAAGACGCTGGCCTCCGTTCCGGAGCGCGGCCGGCCATGGAAAGGGATTCCGCCGCCTGTGCGCTTGTGGGAGGTGGCAACCGGGAAGGAGCGAGCAAGGTTCGCAGGCCACGCCGGGGACATTGAGGCAGCGGCTTTCTCTCCGGACGGCAACGTGCTGGCCACCGGGAGCATGGACACCACAGTCGGCCTGTGGGATCTGGCAACCGGCAAAGAGCTGTGGCACTGTTTTGGCCATCAAGGCCCGGTCTATACAGTGGCATTTGCGCCGGACGGTAGCAGCCTGGTCTCGGGCAGCATGGACACCACCGCGCTGATTTGGGATCTGTCCCGCTTGCGAGAACGACAACGAGCCATTTCATCCAAACTGCCGTCGCAAGAGCTCGGAGAAGCCTGGCCCACGCTAGCTGGCGACGATGCGGCTGCAGCCTATCACACCATCTGGCTTTTGCGCGGCAGCCCCGAAGAAGCTGTGCCGTTTCTTGGTAAGCGCCTGCGTCCGGCTGAACCGGCGGATGAGCGGCGGCTAGCGCAACTGCTGGCTGACCTGGATAGCGACGCATTCGCTACCCGCGAACGAGCTGAGCGGGAACTCCAACACATGGGCGAGGCGGCGGTTCCAGCTTTGCGCACGGCGCTGTCTGGAAAACTGTCTCCGGAGGCCCGCCGCCGGCTGGAGAGCGCGCTGGAAGCTGCGCGCCTCGCACCTCTGCCCCCGGACACGGTTCGGAGCGTGCGAGCATTGGAAGTGCTGGAAGCGGCCGCCACGGTCGAAGCCCAAACGGTCCTGGAAAGGCTGGCCCGTGGGGCGCCGGAAGCTCGACTGACGCAAGAGGCAAAGGCATCGTTGGAGCACCTGGCCAAGCGCTCGGCCGGGAAGCCTTGATAAACTTGGCAAGTGCCGCGTTCATCAGCTTATTGCTCTTACCAGTTCAAAATGCCTACAAATCTACTAATTCCATTCCGTGAGCCAGGTAACTGTGCTCCCTGCCATCGTGTTATCCAACACGGCTAGATGGGATTCACGAAAGGCCGGAGCTTCATCCGTTCAGGCGATAGTAGCGTTGCTTTGACGCCTCCATCGCGCGGGCAACCGGCGACGGCGCTCTAATTTCGCTTCAGTAGCCCAGTTTTGATTAGCTCTATGAACAAAGACGCCGCCGTCTGGCAAGCATAGTTCGTCCAGCTCGGCGTTCGCGTAAACCCAACTATATCGCTTATGCCCCGAATCGCGAGTACTGGCGTCATCGGATCGCCCCAAGCCGCTGCGTACACGCCGGCTAACTCCATTTCGACGTGGCTGATCGTTCGGCCACCGGAATCCTGCCAGTGCTTGCACAAGGCGGTGTTCTTGACGAGAATATCCGAGCTGCCACACGTGCCAACTCGGAAAAGCGGAGGTCGTTCCGTGAGGAAATTCGATTTCAAACAATCGAACAACTTCAATTGCCAATCGCCTTCGCCGTAGAAATGCCTGTCTGGCCCCCCACCAAGCTCGATGCGAGGCCTGGGTGTACCAACTGAATCAGGGGCGTTCCAGTTTCCCAGTAACTGTCTTTCCCCTTCCACTCTGACCAGCAGATCCCGGACGCGGGGATGTACCTGACCCCCTCGCACGTCTATGTGCGGCATCCCTCCTTCATTAGCCGCGCTAACAGAAAAATCCTGTATCCTGCTCGCTAACAGCACATCGCCGAGGCTGTATTCGTGCGCGGGAATGCCTCCCGCAATTCCAACCAAAACTATGAAGCCCGGATGAAAGTCCTCAATTAGATCGTGAGCCAGCGCTTGCGCCTCACTCTTGCCCTGTTCGAGGGTTCGCGCATGAACAATGTTGATCCACTCGCCATTTTGGGCAGTTAGGCGCGAGAACCAGCAAGTGCGACGAGCGCCAAGCAGAATCGTAGGCCGGCGGAGTCTTTTTTGAACTGCTTCGAACTCCTCTATCTTGACCGTAATGACTGCGACATCGATCTCCTTCCCCACGTTATGAAAATCCACGGGTGTTTCAGGTTCGCCTTCAGACGCAAGATCCGCATTCCCCTCTGCTGCGGTGGGGCCAGACAACTCACGCTGAATATTGGCGACTTCGGCCAGATCAGGAAGCCAGTTCGGAAGCAGTCGCCATGACCAATCGTAAGGCACTACCATGTCTAATAACTGAATTACAGAACGATAGATGTATTGCTGACAAGCAGCGCGCGCATCGAACGGATCAGGTAGTGTTCGCAGGTTACCAATCTTCTGCAATAGATCGATCAGTTGCTCCCGTTGGCCCTGCCAACTTAGGCGAAAGAGATGTATCGCCATGCGCACATTACGGTCGGATTGCTTACCATCCCTGGAAAGGATCAATTCGATACCGCTTTCAAAGCGGCACTCCCTCGCGACCCGACACAAACTCAGAAAGGCATCGGCCAAAGGGGCGATCTGGTCTGCCGTAAGAGACCGTTGG
>DASZFN010001081.1:0-12839 GCA_035939715.1 Gemmataceae bacterium
GGCCACGGCACGGGCTGCCCTGCTCAAGCACTTCAACGTCAGGACCCTGGCGGGCTTCGGCTTTGCCGATGAACAGCCCTGCCTCATTGCGGCGGGGGCACTGCTCCTGTATCTGCAGGAGACCCTGAAGGCGAGCCTGGCGCATGTGCAGGGCGTACGCGCCTATAGGCACAGCCAGTTTCTCCTTATCGACGAAGTAACCCGCCGCAGCCTGGAACTGACGCGCACTCTGCGCGACGGTGAGCGCAACGGCTCGCTGCTGGCCTTTCTCGACCGCACCGTGACCTCCATGGGGGCGCGGCTGCTCCAGGAGTGGCTCGTGTCTCCGCTCGGCGAACGCGCGCCCCTGGAGGCCCGGCTCGATGCCGTGGCGGAATTGAAAGAGGATCATAACCTGCGCCAGGAGCTGCGCGCCGGCCTCAGCGACGCCGGCGACCTGCAGCGTCTGACGGCGCGCGTCAGCACCGGCCGGGCTTCACCACGCGACCTGTCTGCCGTGGCGCGCACACTGCGCCTGCTGCCCCGCCTCAAGGCGAAGATCACGGCGCGGCGGGCGTCCCTGCTGCGCGATCTGGAAATGCGCCTGGAACTCTGCGTCGAGCTGCGCGAGGCGCTCGATGCGGCCCTGGTGGACGATCCGCCTTTGACGGCGCGCGAGGGAGGCATCATCCGCCGCGGTTACGATGCCGGACTCGATGAGCTGCACGCCGTCGCCAGGGGGGGCAAGGAATGGATCGCCAACTTTCAAGCCCAGGAGATCGCGCGTACCGGCATCAACAGCTTGAAGATCGGCTTTAACCAGGTATTCGGCTACTACATTGAGATCACACACACGCACGCCAACAAGATTCCCGCCGACTACCAGCGCAAGCAGACGCTCAAGAACGCCGAGCGCTACATCACGCCGGAGCTGAAGGAGTACGAGGAAAAAGTCCTCTCCGCTCAGGAGAAGATCCATCAGCGCGAGTACGAGCTATTCGGCGTCCTGCGCGATCGCGTCGCAGAGCTGACCGGCTGTCTGCAGCAAACTGCGGCGGTGCTGGCCACGCTCGATGTCCTGGCGGCCCTGGCCGATTTGGCGGCCCATCGGCAATACTGCCGGCCCGAATTGTGCGACGAGCAGGTCCTGGAAATCGCCGCCGCGCGCCATCCGGTGCTCGAGCAAAGCCTGCCTGCGGGAACCTTTGTCCCCAACGACGTCGCCCTGGGGCCGGAGGCCGGCATGCTCTTGCTTATTACCGGGCCCAACATGGCCGGCAAGAGCGTCTACATAAGGCAGGTTGCCCTGCTGACGCTCATGGCCCAGATGGGCAGTTTTGTCCCGGCCGGCAAGGCGCGTATCGGCCTGGTCGATCGCATTTTCACGCGCGTCGGCGCCAGCGATGAGCTGAACCGCGCCCAGAGCACCTTCATGGTGGAGATGACCGAGGCGGCCAATATTCTCAACAACGCCTCGCCGCGCAGCCTGGTCATCCTGGACGAGATCGGCCGCGGCACCAGCACCTACGACGGGGTGTCGCTGGCCTGGGCCATCACGGAATACCTGCACGATGAGATTGGCTGCCGCGCCCTGTTCGCCACGCACTATCATGAGCTGGCGGAGCTGGCCGCCAAGCTGCCGGCCTTGCGCAACTACAATGTGCTGGTTCAGGAGTACCAGGACGACATCATCTTCTTGCACAAGATCGCTCCCGGCAGCGCGGACAAAAGCTATGGCATCCATGTGGCGCGCCTGGCGGGCGTGCCGGCGGCGGTGCTTGACCGCGCCCGCGAAGTGCTGACGGAACTCGAGAGCCGGCCCCTCGACAACGGCGAACGCCCCCTGCGCCGGCGGCGGCGCGATCTCACGCCGCATCTGAGCCTGTTCGCCAACTTTGAAACCGCGGAACCAGAAAAGCCGGAGACATAAAGTTGGATAGCACCACCGGGCTTGTCCCGGTGGTTCGATGACTGACAGCCAGTAGCCGCCGCTTACATAACGATGGCCGCCGCCGGGCTTGTCCCGGCGGAGCCACGACTGGCGGCATGGCTGACCAATTTTCGCACGGCTGCATCGCGGATTGACATGGCGCGTAACAACATACGACCAGGAGGACGTCTCGTGAAGTTTCATCCCGGTCCGATCGAAGGCGTGGTGTGGAAACCGCTCCAGAAATATCACGATCCGCGCGGCTGGTTGTGCGAATTGTTTCGCCATGACGAGCTGCCCGCCGAATATCATCCGGCCATGGCGTACATTTCGGTGACCCAACCCGGCGTGGCGCGCGGGCCGCACGAACATGTCGAGCAGGCCGACTTCTTTTGCTTTCTCGGGCCCTCCCATTTCAAGGTTTATCTCTGGGATAACCGGCCTGGCTCCAAAACCTACCAGGCCAGGCAGGCGGAGATCGTCGGTAGCGATCGGCCCATGGCGCTCATCATCCCGGCCGGCGTGGCGCACGCGTATCGGAACGTGGGCCACGAGCCGGGCGTGGTATTTAATTGCCCGAACCGGCTCTACAAGGGACCGGGACGCAAGGAAGCAGTCGACGAGATCCGCCATGAAGAGCATCCGGATAGCCCGTTTCAGCTTGATTGACGGGATTTTTACATCCCCGAGTTTTTTGCATTTTGCTTGACAACCGCATTCGCAAGCCGCCTACTACTACCTCAAGCTTCATCCCCGGCCGAGGTGATGCGCTGGGCAGGCCCGGTCAGGTGGAGGAGTAAAATGGAGAACGCTTGTGAGACGAATCGTAGGCAGGATGTTGTTCGGGATTGCCGCGGCAGGATTGCTCGCGGGGGCGGAACCGGAGAAGGACACCAAGAAGGAGGAGGGCGTCAAGGGGACGGTCCTCAAGGTCGATGTGAGCCGGAACTCCATCACCATCAAGACCAAGAGCGGCAGGCAGACGTACCTGGTCACGGGCGACACCAAGTACTTTGGTCCCACGGGGGAAGCATGCGCGAACGGCATGAATGACGATCGCCTGGCCACCGGCAATGACGTCCGGATTATCGCGGAACTGAGCGGCAAGACGGCCAAGGAGGTCCACCTGTCAGCCGGCAAACGGGCCGGCAAAGACAAAAACCGCGGCGGCTGACGCCGACCATGTATATGAATAAAACGGGGCGTCCGGCCGCATTGGCCGGGCGCCCTGTTTTGTTGATCCTCATATCGTTAACGGCTGCTCTTGGCGCGCGAAAAGGCCAACTCGGCGTCGACGCGGTGATACTCCGCGGCGGATATGTCCGAGGGCAGGCCTTTGCCGACGCGCAGGCGGTCCTGGGCTGCTTTTTCCAGCTGCTGCATGCGGCTGACATGGGTTCTGAGAGCCTCGAGCTGGTCCGCTTTCTTGCTGCTCACTTCGCGCTCCGCATTCAACCAACGTTGCGACCATTGATGGACCTGTTCCGCCGACGCTCGCCCTTCCAGGTATTCTTGCGCGATGGCCAGACACGTCCGCCGAGCGGCATCCACTTTGGCGCGGGCAAGCTCCCAGGGAGGCGGCGCCTTCTCTTCCTTGGCCGGGGGCGGCGCAAAAACGTTGCTTGCGAGAAGGAGGCCCAGAATGGCGGCTGGTGCAACGATTCGATGGAACGGCATGAAGAGTTTCCTCCCGGAATGTAGATGGCGGGGCCTGGGGAAGTCTTGCTTCTCTATTGTGCCAGGTAGCGCGCGCGGCAGCCAGCAGAAACCAGGCGCCTGGCGCCGGCAGGAACTTGTGAGCCGGCCGGTCGGCTGTTAGCTTAATGGAAGTCGTCGCATCTCGGGGATTTTGCCGCTATTCTCCTCGAAGGATGCCGGACATTGCAATTCAACTTCCCTCGTGATAATGGGCCAACGACAGATGGCCGAGCATGCTCCGCGCGTTTTCCTGGTCGGCGCCGGTCCAGGGAATCCAGGCTTGATTACCCTGCGCGCCGTGGAGTGTCTTGCTCAGGCGGACGTGGTCATTTACGACAGGCTGGTGCCGGCCTGCCTCCTTGAGCATGTGCCTGCACATGCCGAATGCATCTGTGTCAGCCAGTTGCCCGGCGCCCATGCCGAGCGCTACCCGCAGGTGCAGGCGAAGTTGCTGGAGGCGGCGCGGCAGGGCAAGTGCGTGGTGCGTTTGAAAGGAGGCGACCCGCTGCTCTTTGGCCGCGGCGCCGAGGAAGCAGAGACTTTGCGGGAAGTGGGCATTCCCTACGAAATCGTGCCGGGTGTGACGGCGGCGCTGGCAGCTGCCGCCTACGCCGGCATTCCGCTCACCCACCGGCAGCATGCCAGTGCGGTAGCCTTTGTCACCGGGCATGAGGATCCGGATAAACCCGGCAATGCCGTTGACTGGCGAGCGCTGGCGCATTTCCCTGGCACCCTGGTCGTGTACATGGGGATTACGCGCCTGCCACAAATTGTGCAGCGGCTGCTGGATAATGGCAAAGATGCGCGAACTCCCGCTGCGGCGATCCATTGGGGCGCCACCGGAAACCAACACACCCTATCTGCATCCTTGGTGGATTTGACCGACCGGGTGCGCGAGGCGGATCTTCGATCGCCGGCCATTGTGGTGATTGGCCCGGTCGCCGCGCTGCGCGCGCGACTGTCATGGGTCGAACAACGGCCGCTGTTTGGTAAGCGCATCCTGGTCACGCGGCCGCGCGCCCAGGCCGGGGAAATGGTTCACAAGCTCGAACTACTGGGGGCGGCCGCCCACGCCCTGTCGGTAATTGAAATTCGTGAACCGGCCGACTGGAGCCCGGTCGATGAGGCATTGCAGCGCATCGCGCAATTTCATTGGCTCGTATTTACGAGTGCCAATGGAGTGCACGCTTTCGTTCGCCGCCTCCGCCAGCAGGGGCTGGACCTGCGTGCTCTCGGCGCGCTCAAGCTCGCGGTAATTGGCCCAGGAACAGCGGAGGCGCTTCGCGGCTATCATCTGGAAGCGGACCTGGTGCCGCCCGAATTTCGCTCCGAGAGTTTGGCCGCCGCTCTCGCACCGGCCGTGAGAGGCAAACATGTCCTGTTGGCCCGCGCCGACCGTGGCCGCGAAGTCCTGCGCGAGGAGCTGAAGGACGTCGCGGAAGTCGAGCAGGTCGCCGTCTATTCCCAGATCGACGTGGATTTTCGCGACGCGCCTGCTTTCCGTGCCTTGAGCGAAGGGGAGATAGATTTCATCACCCTGACAAGTTCCAATATTGCTCGCGCCTTTTTGAAGGGGATCGACGAGCAGACGCGAGCGCGCATCAAGGCGGCACAGATTCAGTTAGTGAGCATCAGTCCAGTGACGAGCGCAGCGATACGAGAATTTGATGTCCCAGTGGCGACCGAGGCGACGTCCTACACGACAGCAGGGATAGTCGAGGCGTTATTGAAGTTGGCAGAGCGCCAGGGGCCCTAGCGCAGGTCTTTCAAAGCGTTCCAGGAGAGATAGGCAAGCACGCCGCTGGCCAGGATGCCGAAAATGTCGACCAATTGCATTCCCGACAGGCCGCTGCCTCCAAAAGGCCATTCGATGATCAGGTCAAGGATAAACAGGAGGAGCATGAGGCCGGCTACACCGAGCGAGGCCCAGCACAACCCTTTTTCCATCGACAACCCTTTCACCGCCTGCATAGGACGTGTCCGACTGCGCCGGGAGACGCGGAGATTAGTTGTTTCGGCACGATCTACGCCATCGCTCGACTCAACAGTGGGTACATTGTAGCGGTTCATTTTGGCACTGCAACTAGGGTCCTGCCAAGAAAAACAGCGGCGTTAAGGCCGCAGCAAAGCACTCCCCGCACAGGCGGAATAAGCGCCAAATTGGCGTTCCGCGGGGCCTTTGATGGCTGTTTCGGCGGGGCCTGGCTAGCGGATGCGCCGATTGTTCCAGCCACGCCCAGCGCGCGCTGCCGAACGAGTTTTACAAGAATCCGCGGCCTCGTCAACTGAGACGCAAGGCAAGGCGGAGCAATTCCATCTTTTTTACCGCCCAAGCTAGGAACGTCTGCGCCATTCACTTCGTTGGCAGAAGCCTCTGGAAGATTTGCAAACTTTTGTCCACTCCGGTATCGTGAAGCATCGCGATTTCATTCTTGCAGAGAGGAAAACCGTCATGGCGGCGGTGCCGTTGTCTCAGGTTGCGGTGCGTCTGCGCCCCGAAGATAACATTGCCGTGGCGGCCCGAAACCTGCCGGCGGGAATGGAACTGGACTTGCCCGGCGGCCCCGTGACCCTTGCCCGGCGGATCGGCCTGGGCCACAAGATAGCCCTGGAAGAGATCAAGGCGGGGCAGCCGGTCTACAAGTACGGCCAGATCATTGGTTTCGCCAGCGCGGACATTGCCGCCGGCAGCCACGTGCACGTGCACAATGTCAGCGCGGACGCCTTCGAGCGTGATTACGCGTTCTGCCGCGATTGCCCGCCGCCGCCCGCTGCCGCCGCGCCGCGCTATTTCATGGGCTACGATCGCGGCGATGGCCGGTTCGGCACGCGCAATTACATCGCCATCATCAGCACGGTAAATTGCTCGGCGAGCACCAGCAAGTACATCGCCGAACGCTTCAAGGCGACCGATCTGCTGCGGCAGTATCCCCAGGTGCACGGAGTTGTTCCCATTGTCCACAAGCAAGGCTGTGCCATGCAGTATGGCGGTTCCGATCACAACCAGCTGGACCGCACCCTGGCCGGCTTCGCGAAGCATCCCAATGTTGCCGCCTACATTCTCGTCGGCCTGGGTTGCGAAACGGGCCAGGCAATCCACCTCGTCGAAAATCAGGGGCTGATTCAGCTGAACGGCTCGCGAAAGACCCCTGTGGTCCTGACCATTCAGGATTGTGGCGGCATCGCCCGGACCGTCGAGGCCGGGGTGCGCGCCATCGCCGAAATGCTGCCGCGCGTCAACACGGTCGCGCGCGTGCGGCTGGCGGCAAGCCAGCTGGTGCTGGGCACGAACTGCGGCGGCTCCGACGGCAACAGCGGCGTTACCGCCAATCCCGCTCTCGGCGTGGCCTCCGACCTGCTGGTCGCCCAGGGTGCAACCAGCATCATTGGCGAAACGCCGGAAATCTACGGCGCCGAACATTTGCTGACGCGCCGCGCCATCAATCGCGCGGTCGGCGAGAAGCTGGTCGAGCGCATCAAGTGGTGGGAATGGTACACGGGTATTTTCGGCGCGGAGATCAATAACAATCCCTCTCCCGGCAACAAGGAGGGCGGCTTGACCACCATCTACGAAAAGTCCCTGGGCGCCATCGCCAAGGGCGGCAGCACTGCCCTGGTCGATGTCGTCGGCTACGCCGAGCCGGTCAAGGCCAAGGGCTTCGTGGTCATGGACACGCCCGGTTACGATCCGGTGAGCATGACCGGCATTGTTGCCGGCGGCGCCAACGTCCTCGTCTTCACAACCGGCCGGGGCTCGGTGTTCGGCTGCAAACCGGCGCCGTCCATCAAGGTGGCCACCAACACGCCGATGTATGAGCACATGATCGACGACATGGACATCAACGCCGGTGTGGTTCTGCAAGGAACGCCGGTTGAAGAAGTCGGCCGGCAGATCTTTGAAGAAATCCTTGCCGTGGCCAGCGGCAAGAAAACCAAGAGCGAACTGCATGGCGTGGGTGAAGAGGAATTCGCGCCCTGGAGCATCGGACCGACCTTGTGAGGGCTGGGGATCAATCATGCAAGGAAGACCTCGGCGCAGATCGTGGATCCTGATCGCCATCTTGTGTGTGTTGCTGGTTGCGCATGTGCTTTTGCGTCTGTATTTGCCAAGCTGGCAAAACTATGCGCATGCGGAAGCGGAATCCTCGGTGCGGAAAGTGCTTGACGAGCAAGTCGCGGCGTGGAACCGGGGGGATCTCGAGGGGTTCATGAAAGGCTACTGGAATTCTCCCAACCTCAAGTTTTATTCGGGCAAGGATGTCACCTCCGGCTGGGAAGGGACGATTCAGCGCTATCGCAAGCGCTATCAATCGGAAGGCCACGAGATGGGCCACTTGAGCTTCGTTGACCTTGAAGTAATGCCCATGGCCGGCGACACGGCATGGGCACGCGGTCACTGGAAAGTGGTCACCAGCAAAGAAACGTTGGAAGGATTATTCACGCTGATCTTGCGGCGAATGCCCGACGGCTGGCGAATTATCCACGATCATACGTCCGCCGGTCAACCGCCGCCTTCGATGGTGCCCGAATCAAAAAAGGAAAATTAAGTCCAGGGCAATTCGTTTAGCCGCGACCCGCTAGGGGAGCGCGTACCTGGTGCAAGCAGTCCGCGCTGCCCTGGCGGGTCGCGGCTAAACGGTGAAGCGGATCACTTCCTCTTTCGCCAATCCGTGGGAGCGGATAGGTTAGGGATCAGGCCTGCGATTCGCCACGATTTGCGCGGCGGCAATAAAGCCATTCGCCACGGAGGGAGTATGGCGTTAGAGCCAGGCGGCAGACAGATTATTCATAGCTCTTGCGTCCTGGGTGCGGCCATGGCGCTGGCGTTAATCAGTGCCCGCCCCTTTGCAGGCGGCTGGAACGACGGCAGCCGGCTGGCCACGGTTGAGTGCCTGGTTGATTATCACACGCTTGCCATCGATCAGTCGGTTTTTGTGCGCGTGCCGATGGCTACCGAGGCACGACAAGCTCTCCCCTACGCGCCGGACGATCCGGACCTGCTCCTGCGCGGCACGGGCGACAAACTTCATATCGACGGACATTTCTATTCGGACAAGTCTCCCGCGCCCGCAATCTTTCTTGCCGGTGTTTACCAGGTCTACCAATGGTGCACGGGCTACACGGCCGCAAAGCGCGCCGATTCATTCTGTTACTGGATGACGGTCGCCTCTTCGGGTCTGGCGTACGTGGTCGCGGTCTGGTGTATTTATCAGCTTGCCGGGTGCCTGGGCTTGTCAGGTTCGCTGCAACTCCTGCTTACTGCGAGCTTCGCGCTGGCCACGTTGGCCCCGGCGTATGCCCGGCATGTCAATAATCACATGATGCTTTTGGGCTTGCTTGCGGCCCTCATGCTGGGCCTGGCTCGGCTGGCGAAGCAGGTCGAGTCCGGCGCTGTCTCCTTGACCCGGTTCATCTACCTTGGAACCCTACTGGGCCTGGCATACGCCGTGGACACGGGCGCCGGTCCGGTTATATTTCTCATCACCTTGATCTTGGCAGTCTATCGCCGCCGCAAGGCGGCTCCAGCTCTGGTGATGGTGCTTGCGGCGATTCCCTGGATCTGTTTGCATCACGCGCTCAACTACGCCATCGGCGGTACGCTAAGGCCGGCCAATGCCGTCAGCGCGTATTTTGCTTGGCCGGGCTGCACGTTCAATGCCCAGAACATGACCGGCGTGTGGCACCACGCCGGCATCGGCGATTTTCTTCTCTACGGCATGGATATGCTGGCGGGCCGGCGCGGCTTCATCGGACATAATTTGCCCCTGTACCTGGCGGTGCTTGCGACGCCGATACTGTGGCGACGCCGCCTCGAAGAATTCCCTGAATTCGTCTGGGCATCATGTTGCTGTGGAGGCATCTGGCTGCTGTATGCGGCTGGCTCGAATAACTACTCCGGCCAATGCTGCTCGATTCGCTGGTTTGTCCCGCTGCTGGCGCCGGCGTATGGGATTCTCGCCTTGCTGTTGCGCGAGCGCCGTCGCTTCGTGCTGCCTTTTGCAATCCTGACCATTCTTGGTGCCGTGGCTGGAAGCTATATGTGGTCCGCCGGGCCCTGGATGAAGCATATGGTGCCGCTCTACTGGCTATGCCAATGCGCCGCAGGGCTGACCCTGGTCGTCGGTCGGCGCGAGCCTAAAGTTGATGCTCTTCACCTAGCACCGGCGGTTGAAGAGGAGCTGCGCGCTGAAACGGCCTGAATGAGGCTGGCCGGCCATACAGCCGGCAAGGGCAGAACTGAACGAACTTATACGAGAATGAGGCAGTTTAGAGGCTTGTCAAGAGCAATTCTTTGATCAAATCATGAACTTTACTGGAATATGTGAAAATTTGAGAAGCTGGGCAAGAATTGCCCGGAAAAAATCGCTGCAAATGCAAAATATTCCTTGATCTTGGCCGCGGCGCCGATATAACTTTTTGTATTCTGTCTCGTACACGTCTGCCGGTGGTTACCCATTTTGTGGAGTTGAGGAAAGGGCTATGACAAGCATCGTTTCGTCGGACCTGGACCTGATCGAAGAGTTGCGGCTGCGGCGTTGGGCCCGTGAGAATTACGTCCCCCGCGGTCAGCGCCAAACGACCTGGCACCCGATCGTACACGAAGAAATGCGCAAGAAGGATGGCGAGGCCGGTGGTGAAACCACTTCCGCGCACTACGCCTGGCTTAAGAGCTGACGCAAAATAGCCCTGACGAAAACCCGAGGCTGTCTCAGCCTCGGGTTTTTTTGTCGCTATTTTTCCTGAGCCAGTGCGGCCAACGCCTGCCTGGCGGCGGCTAGCGTATCCGCGATTTGCGCTTCGGTGTGGACCGCCGAGATAAACGCCGCCTCAAACTGGCTGCACGGCAAGTAAACCCCTCGATCCATCATTCCCCAGAAGAACTGCGCGAATCGGCTTGTGTCGCACGTCCGCGCCGTGTCGTAATCTGTGACCGGATGCGGAGTGAAGAACAGAGTCCACATGCTGCCAACGCGCGCCAGCTGGTGCGGGACTTTGGCTGAGATCGCGGCCTCAAGGAGTCCAGCTGCCAGCTGCGAGCCTAACTTCTCCAGGCGCGCATAAGGCGGGTGGTCACGCAATTCCTGCAGCATAGCAATGCCCGCGGCCATCGCCAGCGGATTGCCCGACAGGGTGCCCGCCTGGAAGACAGGACCTGCCGGCAAAACCTGCTTCATGACATCGGCCCGTCCGCCATAGGCGCCCACAGGCAATCCGCCGCCCACGATCTTACCCAGTATGGTCAGGTCCGGCATCTGCCTGTACAGCTGCTGGGCGCCGCCGTAAGACACGCGAAAGCCGGTCATCACTTCATCGTAAATCAGCAGCGCGCCCTGGTCCTCCGTGAGACGGCGCAATTCGCTCAAGAACTCCGGCCGGGGGACGACCAGGCCCATGTTGCCGACCACCGGCTCCAGGATCACACCGGCAATTTCGGTTCCGTGCAGTTTGAACGCTTCGGCGAGTCCCTCGACATCGTTGTAGCGAAGAAGCACCGTGTCCGCCGTGCAGTTCTTCGGCACGCCCGGGCTATTCGGCACGCCGAGAGTCGTCGCGCTGGAGCCGGCCTGAACCAGCAGACTATCCACATGGCCGTGGTAGCAGCCGGCAAACTTGACAATGCGGTCGCGCCCGGTAAACCCTCTGGCCAAGCGGATGGCGCTCATGGAGGCTTCCGTGCCGGAGTTGACGAAGCGCACCATTTCCATCGACGGCACGGCGGCCACGACCAGTTCGGCGAGTTGTGACTCCAGATCGGTCGGTGCGCCAAAACTGGCTCCCTTGTGAAGAGCTTCCTCGACGGCACGGAGCACGCGCGGGTGAGCATGGCCGAGAATCAGCGGACCCCACGACGCGACATAATCGAGGTACTGATTGCCATCGACGTCGAAAAGCCAGGGCCCCTCGCCGCGGGCGATGAAAAGCGGCTGCCCGCCCACAGCGCCAAAGGCGCGGGCCGGACTGTTCACGCCGCCCGGAATGACCCGGCAGGCTCTGGCAAAGGCGTCCCGGCTGCGTGCGCGAATCGGTTTCATGACGGTCCCTGGCGTGTCCCGGAGTCGGCCGGTGGCTTTTCTTCCGCGGGGCTGAAGTTTTGCACCAACGCCGTTGCCCGCTTGGCTATCTCGCGGATCTCCTGGTCCTCATCGTTTTGATAGAGGTAAACAAGCTCCCTGAGTTCAAGAACTGCTTTGTTCACATCCTGGCCTTGTTTCTTGGCGATGACCTTCTCGGCGTTGTTCACCTTCTCGCTAAGCAGGCGCAAACGCTCGGGCTTGAAGCCGTCATCCTCGTCCGGTTTCTTGCCACTCTGGGCTAGCTGCTTGTTCAGATCCGCTATATTCTTGCCGGCCAGGACATGCCAGGTTCGCTCCGCCACGCTATCGCCGGCCTGCTGGCGGATCATTTGCCACACCTGGCGTGCTCGGCCGGGATCGCCAAACGCCTGAAAACGGAAGGCATCCAGTGCCCGGCCTTCGCCGGCTGATTTCACGTCGAACGGCTTGCCGCTGGAAATGTCTTCTGCGCCCTTGCGTAACCGATCCTCGGCTTGTGCCGCGGCATCAAGTACTTCCAGGTGCTTGCCGGCCAGCATTACCCAAAGGGCGTCCCCCGGATCGTCCTCTTTTCTTAGCGCCTGTTGCCAAAGCTCCTCAGCGCCATGCATGGCCTCTTGCAGGCGCTCCTTGTTCGCGGGGGAGCCCGTCACGACCTGCTCCCACTCCAGTCGCGCCGTGGCCAGGTCAGCGGCATCCTCCT
This sequence comes from Gemmataceae bacterium, assembly GCA_035939715.1. Lineage (GTDB taxonomy): Bacteria > Planctomycetota > Planctomycetia > Gemmatales > Gemmataceae > DASZFN01. The sequence continues at coordinate 12,365 of DASZFN010001081.1, forward strand.
TGTCGGCAGCCCGGCGGGCGTGCCGGCCGGCCGGACTATCCGGATCGTAACCCTTGAGGCGGAGCCGCTCGAGCTGACGTTCTTTCTGCGCCAGGTCGTATTTCCTGGCCCATTGCCATACTGTTCGGGTCTGCTCATCGTCGAGGTCTCCGTAATAGCGGAGGTACTTGGCAATGGGTTCTTTCCTGGCGGTCTCGGCGTCGCCGGTATCTTTGGGCGAATTCATCAGCGTTTCGGCGCGGGCATACAGTTGCTGCGCAGTCGGTGGGCGAAAAGCCTGGTAGATCATGGCGGCGACGCCCCCGAGGGCGAGCACCAGCCCGATGGCTTGCAGCCACTTCTGCTCGTGCAGCGGCTTGCCGCGCCGCTTGCGTTTGCCCTTGCGCATGCTTGTCAGAATGGTGCGTGCCGCCTGCTTGTCCGTTTCATCCAGGCTGGCGCCGCGCATGGTGGAACGATCGACGATGCGCGCCTG
>DASZFN010001082.1:0-5507 GCA_035939715.1 Gemmataceae bacterium
GGCCGAGATCCTTCTCGATCGATCCCCCACGCTGCGGATTCCGGACGCCGATCCGCGAATAGTCCAAGGAGGAGTCTAGGATTCCCGAGGGGATCCAGCAACCGCAAGGTGATTCCTCTTGCTCGCGCCCGTGCGACTGGATACGATTTTGCCACGCCACTCCCCACGCAAGGTGCGCAACGCCCCGCACCGGGACCGCATCCACGGATGGAGGCCAACCATGCGACGCCTGTCTCACGTCTTTCTGCCCATTGTCCTGATGCTTGCCGCCTGCTCGCGGCAGGAGCCTGTGCCTCCGGCGCCGGGCAATAATCCCGGGCCGCAAGGGAGCACCGTCCCGTTTCCCGCGGGCCTTCCCCTCCCCGGCCAGTCCGTCAACGTGGACCCGGTTGCCGGACTCGTGATGGACGGGTTGCCGCAGCCCAGCAAACAAGAGCGCTATGATGCCGCCCTGATCGACGCATTGAACCTCCTGGCCGACCGCAAGCTCTCCGAATCGCTCCAGGCGATCCGGGCGGCACAGGGGATTCAAGATACCGAACAGGTACGCCATCTGAGCGAGCGCATCGCGCGAGCAATGGCCGAGCAGTCCGCGGCGGAAAAGGTCGCCCAGGATCTCCGAAATGCCCTTAATGGCGGCAAGGCGGACGAGGCCGCGCGCCTGTCCAGCAGTGCCCTGCGGCAATACGGCGGCGGCGAGGCAGCGCCGGAACTGGTGCGTATCCAGCAAGAGGCCGAGGCCCTGGTGACCGCCACGGCTCCGAACCCGGCCGAGCAGTGCCTGCGCTTGCAAACCGACGCCCAGGCGGCCCTGCGCGACAACAACCTGCGCGCCGCGTCCATTTGCCTGGAGCAAGCTGTGCAACTGCGCGAGGACCCGGCCCTGCGCCAGCAGCTTGACCAGGTCCACGGCCGCCTGAGCCGCTACGAGGAAAGCCGTCAGCGCGCCCAGGCGCTGCGCCGCGATCCGTCCCGGCTTGAAGACGCGCTGGCCGCCCTGCGCGACGCTGCCGAGGCCTGGGACACGCTCCAAGTGCGGCAGGAGATCGACGATTACAATCTGGCCCTGCAACGCCGCCGCGATCGGCTCGGTGTGGCCGAGTTCCAGGGGGAAGCCGACCTGGGCATTCCGGGCATCGGTCGGGCCGTTTCCGAGGAGCTCTTGCCCGCCTTCAAATGCCGTTACGATCTGGTGGAGCGCGGCCAGGTGTGGCAGGTGCTCCAGGAGTTGAAGCTCGAAGGGGCAGACCTGGCCGGTCAACCTCAGGTCGGGCAAGAAGTGGCCCGCCTGGCCGGGGTGCGCTTTCTGGTCGTCGGCAGCCTTAGCCCGCTCAATGGCGTCACGGCCCACGCCCGGCTGGTCGAGGTGCGGACCGGGCTGATTGTGCAAACGGCGCGCATGTCCGCACCCACAGTGGATGCCCTCATGAAACGGCTGCCTCTCCTGGGGCAGATCCTCCTCATGAGTGACGAACAGAAGATGGCCTTCGAGCTGGCGGAGGCGCAGCGGGCACCGGAGGTTCAGCCGATCGAACTTGTGGGCGCCGTGCCGCCCCCGCCTGTGTTCCTACCCGATCAGCCGCCCCCGCCGCCGCTAGTTACTTTCTCTTTTCGCTCGCCTGCTTTCGGCGGGCTGACGGTGGCGGATTTCAACGCCCTGCCTCCGGTTGTTGTCGCGGCACCGCCGCCGACCGAGGTTGTGATTGTCCGTGAAGAACCGCGCCGCCGGCTGCTGTCGCTGTCGTTGGAGCTGGGCGACAACCTTTTCCGTCGAGGCCGTCACCGGGAAGCCCAGCGTCATTTCGAGCTGGCTCTCAGTCTCACGAACGATCGCGCGGCGATTGACCTGCGGATCGAGCGCTGCCGGGCGTTGGCTCCGGCGGTTGTGGCTCCGCAGCCCGCGCTGATCGTGGCGCTGCCCCCGCCTGCGCGGCCGCGGATGGTGGTTTTCAATTTCCTCCTCAACTGTCAGCCGGGCCTGGTCCCTCCGGCATGCGGCGACTGGGCGGCGGACCATTTCGCCGCTTGCTATGGTTCCACGTATGAGGTAGTTGACCGCGGCGAGGTCTGCTGGTACATGGGCCGGCTGGGGATCACCATGCGCGATGTCCTGGGCGATCCGTCGTCGCGCCTGGCCCTGGCTCAGGCCATGAACGTTCGTTTTTTCTTGTTCGGAGCCATCGAACAGACGGCCAGCCTGAACGTGACGACCCATCTGATCGACGCCCAGACCGGTGCCCGGACAGGCACGGGCATGATTCACGTGCAAGATCACAATGAAATGAAGCTGCGCATGGATGAGCTGGCCCGGCAGGTGGGGGCTCCGCCCGCCGAGCAGGCCCGGCTTGCCCAGCAGGGCAAGCAAAATGAGCAGGCCATCAAAGACGCGCGGGCGCTGATCCAGAACGGCAATTACACCCGCGCGGCGGCGGTGACTCAGCAGGCGCTAAAGGACAGCCCGCGCGACGTTGCCCTCCAGAGCCTTCAGCAAGAGGCCGAGCAAAAGGCACGGCAGGTGGCCCTGGCAGAGACCCAGCGCCGCGCCGTCGAGGCTCGCCAGGCCGAGGCCGCCGCTGCCGAGCAGCGGCAGCGCGAGCTCGTTCGCCAGGCCGAAGCCGCCCGCGCGCGAGCCGACGCAGAGGCGAAAGCTCGCGGAGACGCCGCCCGCCAGGAGCAAGCACGCCAGCGGACGCAAGCCTCGGAGCAATTGCGCGCCCAGGCACGCTCCGCCCAGCAGCGCGGTAATTACGACCAGGCCGTTCAGGCGTTGCAGAGTGCTCAGGCATTGCAGCCCAGCGATGCCCTGACCCGTGAGCTGGCTCAGGTTCGCGCCGAGCAAGATCGGGTCGCGCGTACCCAAGCCGCGCAAAAGGACCTTACAGCCCAGGCGGCGCGCAAAGCGGACCAGCAAGCGGCCGAGGCGCGCGTGGCGGCCGAGCGACAGCAGCGCGATGCCGTCGAGGCGGAAAAACGCCGCGCCCAGCAGATCCGCGACCAGGCTCGCTATGCTGGCCTGCTTCAGCAGGCCCAGCAGCAACTGGCCCAGAAACAATACAACCCGGCAATCCAGACGTTGCTGGCCGCGCGGCAGCTCTCGGCAACGCCGGAGACCGATCGCCTCTTGCAGCAAGCGCGTCAAAGCCAGGCGCAAGTGGACGTGCAAACGAAAAGCGACCAGGCGCACGTCGCCGCGGAGCGCAAGCTGGCCGAGGATCAGGCACGACGCGAGCAGGCAGCGGCGGCGCAGCGAGCCGCCGCGGAAACCCTGCGCAAGCAAGGAGACGCCAAACGCCAGGAGATCTTCACTTTTTGGGTAACCAAGGGACAGACGGCCTTCGCGCGGAAGCTTTACCAGGAGTCGGCGGAGGACTATCGCGAGGCGCTCAAGCTGCGCCCCGGCGACGCCGCTGCCTCGCGCGGGGTGCGCGAAGCGCAGCAGGCACTGGACGCGGCGCGCGTGCCCTCTCCCAGTCCGATGCCCGTCCCCTTGGCTACGCAGAAAACGCTACCGGCCAACTCCGGGCCACAATCACCCGCGGGTCCACAGCCCGTCAAGCCTTCGGTGCCTCCGCCACCGCCCCCTAGTCCACAGGTCAGATACAACGAAGCGATGCAGCGGGCCTCGGCCCTCGAAAAACAAGCCCGCTTTGTCGACGCCCTGGCAGCCTATCGGACGGCGCTGCAAGCGATGCCCAACGACGCGAAGGCGACCGCGGCTTTGCGCAAGGCCGATTTCAACGCCCACATGGCCGAGGGCCAAAAACAGCTCACTGCGCGGAAGTTCACCGAGGCGACACGAGAGTTCGAGATCGCCGTGAACCTGGATCCCCGCAGTACGGAGGCCAGGACGCAGTTGCAAAAGGCCAGATCGGGGAAACAATGAACCAACAAGGATACTCGGACCGCACAAAGCAGACACCCGGCCAAACTGCGGACTCCTGCTTATCGAGACGAAGCTTGACGCTCGCGCCGGAAGCTTTCTATGATGGTAACTGCCTGGGAGGAGGGGCCATTGGCCGCTTTCTCCATGCCGAAGTGGCGGAATTGGCAGACGCGCCAGGTTCAGGACCTGGTTCCCTTAACGGGAGTGGAGGTTCGAGTCCTCTCTTCGGCACTCGAGGACAGCCAGATCAGGCGGCCGGCATCGGAACGTATGCCGTGCTACCACGACACGTGCCCGACGGCTTGGCCCCAGCAGTCACTACGAACGGCCCCCTTTGCCGTTCGATGCCGTGCCCTTCCGTTCCTTTCCGTGCCTTTCCAATGTGGCCGCCAAGTCAAGGGTCACGGGGCTTTGCGGGCCTTGCCGGATACTGCCGTCTGCTGCCGTCCAATTCCGGGGTAACCGGCCTAGACGCTGCGGGGCTTTGCCTGGCTTTGCCACCCATTCTGCCAAACGGGTCCCCGAAAACCACGCGCCAGTTTCCTGGCTTTTCCGGCCTTTGCTGGGCATTGCCGCGTGTGTGGCCAGCATTCACCTAATCCGAATAATTCAACGCGGAGAACGCGGAGGACGCAGCGGGAGGATTCCGGCGCGTTCATGGGACGGCGTGTGTGGGCGACCGCGCGCGCCGTCTACCGTTTCAAGACGTAGCCCTTGCCTGCCACGTTGCGGATATTGTTCATTTGGCCAAGGGCAACCCACATGACGTCGATGAAGTTCTTGCTCTTGGTCTGGTAGCCGCCCGCCAGCGCCTGCTCCGCAAGCTCGCGCGCGGTCATCGGCCGCTTGTTTTTGGCCAATAGGTTGGTCAACACAACCCGCAGGGGGGGCTGTTGCCTTTGTCCGTCTGTCTTGGAGGGAGACGGCTTGGCGGCTACGGCGCCATTCTTGGCGGCGGCCTTGGGGGCGGACCGGACCGGGACAAAGCCCGGTTGGCCGCCGGTGGCGCGCTGCAAGAGACCCTTGCGAACGAGCTCATGGGCCCGGGTTTCTACCATCGCGGAAATGTTGCTGCTGGTGGTCGGAAACTTGCGGCGGACCACGTCGTCGGCCAGCTGTTTCACGGTCACGGGACCGGAGGCCTTCTGCACGATCTCCAGAAGCAGCGCCGGCAGCGTGTGGGGACGGGGAGCTCCAGCCTGCGGAACTGGGGTAGCGGACATCGCTCGCGCCTTGGCTCTCCTGCGCCGCTTGGTTCGTTTGACCTTGGCCGCTTTTTTCGGGGCGGGAGCCGGGCTTGGAGACCCGCCCTGGGCCGTTGCCTGGATGTCGGCCTCGATCTGCCGAAGCTGGGCCTTCAACTCTTCCTTCCGGCGGTTCAGGTCTGCCAGGTTGGTCTGCCGAGCTTCATACTCCCGTTGCAGGGTTTGCAGCTCAGCTTGCTGGCGGGCGATCATTTGCGCGAGGCTGGCGAGAGGTCCGGCGGTGGTCGCGGTCATTGTGCTGCTCTACTCCAAGGCGACATCGGGGAAAAACAAAGAACTCGATCCTTAATTTGGGCAAATTCCCCCCAAGTGTCAAGGGTGCAGGCTAAGGGCGTTCGGAAAAAAAGGGGACAGTCCCC
>DASZFN010001083.1:0-6068 GCA_035939715.1 Gemmataceae bacterium
GGTGCCGCAGACCATCGCGCGGGCCAAGGACGACAAGCTCCAGGCCTTCGGCGCCGAGCTCATCAAGATCAAGGGCGGCGGAACCGATCTGCTGCGCACCGCCACGGAGATTGCCGGCCAGCGCGGCGGCTATTTCGTACACCCGCATCTGGATCCGCTGTGGACCGACGGCTACCAGGCGATTGCCGAGGAAATCTTGCAAGCGCTGCCGGCCTGCCGATCGCTGGTGTTCCCCGTGGGCGGCGGCGGCTTGCTGATGGGCCTTACGGAGTATCTAAAAAAGCACCCGGCCCCGGTGAAGCTGGTCGGCTGCGAGGCTTACAACTATCCCACCTACGCGCGTTTCGATCATCCCCGCGCGCCGACCATCGCGGATGGCCTGGTCCTGGAGGTGCCGCATCCCAAAGTGCAGCAGCGCATCAACGAGATGGCAGTGGCACTTCATCTCATCAAGGAAGCCGACATCCGCACGGCAATGGCCGACCTCTTTTTCCAGCACGGCCTCATGGTCGAACCGTCGAGCGCAGTTACCGTGGCTTTTATGAAGGCCCATCTGAGTGATCTGGAGCAGCCGGCCGGCCTCGTCCTGACGGGCGCCAACATCACGCGCGAGGACTTCTTTGGCTTGATTGACTCCTGACCTCTGCCGCCATTCACAAGTTCCACCCTTGTCGGTATTGCGTCTGCAGAAGCTCGTTGGCCTCCGGATGATTCGTGAACTTCATGCTCGGCCCGTCCCAGTCGAGCTTCTTGCCGCCCGCGCGCATGGCCACGTTGCCGAGCAGGATCGTTTCCGTGAGCATGCCGGCGAAATCGAAGTTGGAGTACGCGGGCGGGCCTCCCTTGCAGGCGGCGATCCACTCGGCTTTCATGAGGGGATCCGGGTTGTTGCGCGGCCGCCTGGAACCGCTCTTGCCGGCCTCCTTGCCGTCCTTGGACGCGCTGCTCGCATTGAGCTGGCTCAGCAACGGAGCAAAGGTCTTACTCAAACGCGGCAAGGTTGCCTGCGCAGGCTGGTAGTCCTCGTACTGCTTGACCGGCAGCAAGAAATAATTCTCGCCGTTTTCACTGGATGAAAAGAGTGTGCCCTTGTCTCCCACCATGAGAATGCCGCTGCCCGGAATCGGATCGCGCGGAGCCTTGCCATCTTTTGAATCTTTTGCGTCCCGCGCTCTTGGCTGCGCCTGCATGATCCGGATCGGCTCGGCCAGCAAGTCCTTTGGCGGCAGCACGCGCTGGTCGCCCATCTTGCCCTCATACCAGGTGAACTTTACCGGCGGCAAGGCGTCGCGCGCCGGAAATTCAAAGACAATCCGCGCCCAGCCGGGATAGGTTTCGGGATTGATTTCACCAGATTCGGCGACCACGCTGACGGGGTAAGCCAGCTTGAGGGCGCGATAGGGAAGGTTGCAGGTGTGGCAGGCCATATCGCCCAGGGCGCCCGTGCCGAAGTCCCACCAGCCGCGCCAGCTGAAGTTGTGATAGGCGCCCTTGCGAACCCCTTTCTTATCGGGCGGGTACACGGCGTAGGGCCGCTCCGGTGCCGGTCCGAGCCACAGGTCCCAGTGGACGTGCTTGGGCGCCGGCGGCGTGTCCATGGGGCGCGACGTTACCAGCGGGGCCTGGGGCCAGATCGGGCGATTCGTCCAGACGTGCACCTCGCGCACCGGGCCGATGGCGCCGGACTGAATGACCTCGACCGCCTCGCGCAGCTTGTCCGAGGCGCTGCCCTGGTTGCCCATCTGGGTAGCGACCTTGTATTTGGCGGCCGTCTCGCGCATGGCGCGGGCTTCAAAGACGGTGTGCGTCAGCGGCTTCTGGCAGTAGACGTGCTTGCCCATTTTCATCGCCATGATCGCGGCGGCGGCGTGCGTGTGGTCGGGCGTGCTGACGGTGACGGCGTCGATCGACTTGCCCATCTCGTCGAGGAGCTTGCGAAAATCGTGGTATTTTTTGGCGTGGGGAAAGTTCTTGGCTTTCTTGTTCAGGTTTTCGTCGTCGATGTCGCACAGGGCCACGACGTTGGCCAGCCGGCCGGCATGATCGGTATCGCTCGATCCCTTGCCGCCCACGCCGATGCAGGCGATGTTCAGCTTTTCGTTGGGCGAAGTGTCTTCGGCCCGCGCCAGTCCCCCGGCAACCCAAAAGCCGACACCCACGAGCCCGGCTTGCTTGAGAAAATCACGACGACTGCTTTGTCGAGACATTGGCAGCTCCTTGACGAAGAATAGGACGAATACCCGAATCATCTCAGGTTTCCGAATGAAGGCAACGAAAAAGTGGGCAAGGATGTGGGCGTGTTGGCGGCCGGTCAATAAAAGATTTCTGTTCCATTTTGACGGCTCATCTTCCTTGGCACAAACTTGCATTATCTGGATAGCTCACCATGCGAGGCCTTATTCGGATCCGGGGAAGCTCTTATGCAAGTCACCTGCCCCACGTGCCGGTACCGGACGGAGCGCGAAGTAATCGAGGGCGAAGAGATTTCCTGCCCCTGGTGCGAGCGACGCTACACTCCCCTGCCTGCTCCGGGGGAGGTCCTTCAGCAGCCGGTCGCAGTCGGTTCCGTGCTGCTGGAATGGGGGGCGCAAGCGCAGCCTTCACCGCCCAAGCGAAAATGGGCGACCTTTTCCGCGCTATTCTCTACCGCATTCGTCTTGTTTACGCTGGCGGTGATCCTGATCATGCCTGCGCGCAGCCGTTGGCAGGAGGCGCAGGACAAGGCCAACAGCCCACCCGGCGTGATCCTCACGGCCCAGGGCCAAGTTTTGAAAGTCGTGTTCAGTCCGGACGGACAGCGCCTGGCATCCGGCGGCGGGCTCTATCGACCCAGGAAATGGGTGAGCGGAGAGATTATCATCTGGGATCCGTCTACCGGTCAGTCGGTGCTTACTTTTCCCGGCCACCCGGAAAAGGTAGTGGACCTTGACCTCAGCCCGGACGGCAAACGCCTGGCCAGTGCCGGGCCGGACGGCGTTACGGTCTGGGACACGATCACGGGTCGGCAGCTATTCCGTCTGCGAATGCCGGCAGGCCAGGAGCCCTGGCATGTCGCTTTTGATCCGCAAGGCAAGCGGCTGGCGACTCTCAGCTTGACGGGGCGCGTCGGACATGGCCGGGGCCCCATGGCCATCGAGCTCTGGCACACGCCGCCGACGGTCGCAGAGGACAGGAAGGCGCCTTTGCTGTCCTTGCCGTTCGAGGCAGGCTCCAGCGACAGGTGCGGCTGGAAGTTGCCGCGGCTAAGCTTCAGTCCCGACGGGAAGCACCTGGCTTGCGGACGGGATAACAGCGTCATGATCTGGGATGTCAGCGCGGACGGCCAAGGGGACGCCGTCCCGGTGCGGAAAATCGAGGGTCACACCGGTCCGGTCCGCGATCAGGTATTCAGTCCGGATGCCAAGCGCCTGGCTACTGCCTCGGAGGACGAGACCATCCGCATCTGGGACTCCGCCACCGGTCAGGAACAACTTTGCTTCGATTCGCCCCGAGAAGGCTTCCGTGGTTACCGCGCAATCCAGTGCCTGGCCTTCAGCCCGGACGGGCGGCGCCTGGCGGGCGGCAAGGCCCAGAAGCTGGCGATCTGGGACGCCGCCACTGGCAAGGAGCTTTACTTCCTGGCCTGGCACACCGGGACCATTACCAGTCTGGCCTTCAGCCCGGACGGCAAGACGCTGGCGACCGGCTCGACCGATCAGCACATCAAGCTATGGGACCTGGCAGCCCTGGAGCATTGGACCGAAGCGGCGCAAGAGCGAGAATGAACCACGCCGAGCCAATGCCCCAGCGGCCATCAAGTGCCGGCATTATTCTTTGGCTTGGACCGCTGCTTCAGCCATTGCACGGCGCGCTCTAGCTGGTCGGCTGCCTGCTTGTTGTCGGGATGTTGGCGGAGCTCCTTGATCGCCTTTTCGGCGCTCGCCAACGCGTCCTGGTCTTGTTTGGCCTTTGACTCGGCCTGTTCCGAGCGGCGTTTCGACATCTCTGCGTGGATGAGAGAGTTCAATTTGTCGGTGTCCGCTCGCGAAGAGCTGGCGCCGCCGCTAAAGCCTCCGGCAAAGCCGCCCCCGCCGGCAAAGCCGCCCGATTGCAGGCCTGATGAAGTTGGACCCTGGCCCAGGTTGCCGGCGAAGCCGCCCCCGCCGGAAAAGCCAAGGGCGCCGCCCGTGTTTCCCAAAAAACCGGAGCTGGAAGAGCCAAAGCTGCTACCGCCTTTTGAGCGCGCAGGCGGCAGGTGCGGCTGCTTGAGCGCGTCCACTTCGTTTTCAAGGGACTTCACCCGTTCCCGCGTGCTTTCGAGTCCCTTGCGCAGGGCTGCGACTTCCAGGCGCAGCTCTTCCAATTCATCAAACGCGAGCCGAACGCGCGGCTGCGTGTCGCGCGGCTGGGCCGGGTCGGCGGCCGCGGCCCGATAGGCCAGGCCGGTCGCGCCCGCGCCGATGGCGGCCAGCAGGACGACGGGCCACAATACCTTCAATTTGCTGAGCAGCATGGCTTTCAAGACTCCTTCGGTTAGAGTGACGACCTGGGCGGAGACCGCCCCGGCCGTCAAGGTTCGTCCCGCCGCGACCTGAAGCGCGGTACGGGCGGTCAAGTTCAAAAGCGCGGCCGGAACGCCGGCCGAGGCGGCTTCGCTGGACAGCGCCGCGGTCAAGGCGCCGGCGGAGAGCGGCGCACCGTGCCGGGAGAGCCTGCGCGCCAGGGTCTTCCGCGCCCAGGCCAGGCGCCAGGAGAGCGTGCCTTCAGGAAGTCCCAGCAGCCGGGCCGCCTCTTTGCGGCTCTTGCCCTGCAGTTCGCAGAGCACCAGCGGCAGGCGGTACTTGTCGGGAAGCCGGCTCACCTCGGCATCAAGGTGCTTGAGCATTTCTTCGTGCGTTGGCACGGCGGTGTTTTCCGGCCGGGCCATGCCTGCGGCCTGACTCTCCCTCATGCGCCGTTTCGTGTTCATGGCCCGCGCCTTCATTGCGGTGCGACAGGCGACTCCGTACAGCCAGTTGCCGACCATTTCCCGCGGCCGAATCGTAGACGCCTTGCGCACCAGCACCAGGAAGGTGGCCTGGAAGGCGTCCTCGGCATCGTGCGCATTATGTAACGTGCGCCGGCACACGCCCAGGACCATGGGCCCATGGCGCCGGAGCAGTGTTTCGAATGCCGTCTCATCGCGCTTGCGCAAGAAGTCCTCCAGCAACTGACCGTCGCTGGGACTGTCCCTGCCTTCCCGGAGAGCGACCTTGCGCAGATAGCGCATGACGTGATTCATGTCTAAACCACCAAGCCCGCACCGCCCGTTCCCCATCCTATATTGCCCGGAGCCGGCCGCCGCGTTGAATCTTTTTGCGAGAAATTCTTTTCTTACGTCCGGGGCACACTGTCCCGCATGATCTTTGCTAACGACTTGAAGGGCCTTTACCGGGCCTGCATGTTACAGTTGCAGCACATAGTCTTGTCCGGCCGGTAGACATGAAATGAGGGCTGCTGTGGCCTTTTTTCGCGGTATCCGAGTGACGTTTGTCAAGCTGCTCCGGGCCATTGACAGGCAGCTGCGCCGTCAGCGCATCGTCACCGAGAGGCAGATAGGTCGTTCAGCTTGACGGCGTTACGGCCATCGAACTAGGATAACGGCATCAGTTTGTCATTCTACAGGTCCGTTGGCAAGCGCGCCGGTCAGGAAGTTTATGGCCTATCAGCACAGTTTCAAGCGGCACAAGACGCGCGAGGTGCGTGTCGGCGACAAGGTGGTCGGCGGCGACAACCCGATCTGGGTGCAGTCCATGACCACCACGGACACCTACGATCTCGAAGGCACCCTCGCCGAAATCGAGCGCATGGAGGCGGCCGGCTGCGAGATCGTGCGCGTCACCGTGCCCAAGCCCCAGGACGCGGCCGTTCTCGGCGAGATCCGGCGGCGCATCCATCTGCCGCTGATCTGCGACATTCACTTCGATTACAAGATGGCCCTCGCCGCCCTCGACCACCCGGTCGACAAGATCCGCATCAACCCCGGCAATATCGGCGGCTACGACCGCTATCGCCAGGTCATCCGCAAGGCCAAGGCCAAGGGCATGCCC
>DASZFN010001084.1:0-5000 GCA_035939715.1 Gemmataceae bacterium
GGCGGCCGCGGCGGATAAGAAGCTAGCGCTTGCCGATCTCTCTCTGGATCAGAAGCAAACGTTGCTCACGCATCCGCGTCGGGCAATCGCCGGGCGCGCAAGGAGACTGCTGACCAGTGGCGGCGCCATGCCCAACGCCGACCGGCAAAAGGTAATCGATGAACTCATGCCCCTGACCGAGCGCACGGGCAACCCGACTGCCGGAAAACTGGTCTTCAAGAACAACTGCGCCAAATGCCACACCCACAGCGGCGAGGGCGCCAGGGTCGGCCCGGACCTGACCGGCATGGCGGTACATCCCAAGTCGCACCTGATCATCGAGATCCTCGATCCGAGCCGCAGCGTGGAAGGCAACTACCGCCAATATGTCCTGAGCACCAAGTCAGGCCGCGTGCTGTCCGGTTTGCTATCCTCCGAAACCAAGACAGCGGTCGAGCTACTCGACGCCGAAGCCAAGTTGCACAAAATTCTCCGCGAGGACATCGACGACCTGCAGGTCTCCAGCAAGTCGCTCATGCCAGAAGGCTTCGAGAAGCAGCTTTCCAAAGACGACCTCGTTAACCTGCTGGAGTTCCTCACGCAACGGGGCAAATACCTGCCGCTGCCGCTGGACAAGGTCGCCACGGCGATCAGCACGCGCGGCATGTTCTACAGCGAAGATGCGCCCGTTGAACGCCTCGTTTTCAACGACTGGTCGCCAAAGACCTATCACGATATCCCCTTCAACCTGATCGATCCGCGTGGCGATCGTGTCCCTAATGTGATTCTGCTCTATGGCCCCGAGGGCAAGCTTCCTCCGAAAATGCCGCGGCAAGTCACGCTGCCATGCAACACGTCCGCCAAGGCCATCCATCTCCTGAGCGGCGTGAGCGGCTGGGGTTATCCCTATAGCGAAAAGGGCTCGGTCTCGCTGATTGTCCGGCTTCATTACGAGGACGGCAAAGCGGAGGATCATCCCCTCAAGAATGGCGTCGAGTTTGCTGACTACATCCGTCGCGTCGATGTGCCCGGATCGCAGTTCGCCTTCGGCCTACGCGGCCGCCAGGTGCGCTACCTCACCATCCAGCCGGAACGCAAGGACAAGATCAAGGAGATTGAATTCGTGAAGGGACCAGATGCGACGGCGCCGGTGATTGTGGCGGTGACTGTGGAATCGCCCGGGTGAGCTGATAACGTCCAGGTGCATGGTGAGCGAGGTCAAAGTAGGGCTGCTTTAAACGGGCGTTGTTCGCCCGTCTTAGGGGGCAAGGTCAGTTCCTTACTTGCTCTGCGTCTACAAAGATAAATCCATTCATTTTTGCATTTTCGATCATTTTTGTGATCGACTGCGTCGCGAACACTTCCGTTGTGGTTTCAGGAACCAAAAATATGGCCGGATCGGGAATTCTCTCCTTGAAAAAGCAATCACGCCTAATCATCATCACGCGTTGCGGATCATGAGGAAAGCGGACCAGTTCCGAGATTTCAGGATCAAGGCAATCGAGAGTGCCTATTTGTTTCGCAAAGCAAAAAGGCAATCCATTCACGACGGCCGTTAAGGGAAAGTCAAAGCATGTAGGAGCCGATCAAGTTAATGAACGCTTGGGAGTAAAGACCAAAGGTTCCGGCGACGGGGTAGTAATGCCAGTTCTCCACACCCTTTGCCCGAACCGTGAAGAAAACTGGTCTATACTCACTTACGGGCGCTTCACCTCGCAACACCGCTCCAATTAGTCCCCACGGCACATCAGAGTGGTCTGCACGCACAAAGGCAGCAGCGGGCGTACGCTCTCCATCAGGTGGTCGCATGCAGAACACGGTTGTTGCTTGCATGTTGCGCCTCTTATTAACTGCCTCGTGTCGTGGTACCGGACCGTGAATGAGGTGCAGCGCCGGCCCGTGCGCCGGTTATCGGGCACGGGCAAGCCGCGCATTGCCGCGCGGACCGGCCGGCGCATCCTGAAGAACGCAAGCACTCAAGGGCGATGCGGTAAAGCGTTGCCAGCGTTGGATTGCTGTGAGCGCCGGTTTCCAGCTTGGAAAGAGCACCTTGATCGATTCCGGTGCGTTTCGACAGGTCCGCCAATGTCAACCCCTGGCGTTCTCGTTCCTTCTTCAGCGATGCCATGACCGGGTGAATGAACATTAACTCGCCCAGCGAGATAAATTCCTTGTGGCCGCCTTCCGCCAAGAGCTGGTCGGGGCTCGGTTTGTCCCGCTGGTAACGTCGCGATCGGCGCGCAGCTTGGCCGTTTCTTTTGGAGTTCTTCGCGATTTTCGTTGAACGTGCTTGATCATCGCCTTTTCCTGCGGGGTGGAGGCACTTCGTAAGCGGTCACGGGTTTAATGGTGCGGCATTACAAGAAGCCGGCGCCCGCAGCAAGCCGGTTCTAACCTGCCTCAAGATCCGTATCCCGCAAATCCGTCACAAACATGTGACCCGGCTTGTGTGTGATCAATAACGGCGGCCGCACTTCCATGGCCACTGCCTGCGGCGTTACTCCGCACGCCCAGAAGACGGGCACTTCGCCGGCAAGAATCGGGACGGGATCTCCAAAGTCCGGCTTGTTCAAATCCCCTATCCCGATGGCCTGCGGCGATCCGAAATGTACCGGGGTGCCGTGCGCTTTCGGAAAACGTCCGCAAATATGCGTGGCGCGCATCGCATCTGCAGGCGATAACGGCCGCATAGAAACGACCATCGGGCCGCGGAATACTCCCGCCGGGGTGCATTCAAGGTTGGTTCGGTACATGGGAACGTTGCAACCCGCTTCAATATGGCGTAACGGCACGCCTGCCTGCAGCAAGGCGTTCTCAAACGTGAACGAGCAGCCGATCAGAAAGGCAACCAGATCATCGCGCCACCAGCCGCGCAGGTCCGTTGGCTCTTCCACGAGTTCGCCGTTACGATAAACGCGGTAGCACGGCAGATCGGTGCGTAAGTCAGCGCCTGGCGCCACTAAGCGCGGCTCCGGGTTGCCGGGCTCCGTGACATCGAGCAGGGGGCACGGCTTGGGATTGCGCTGGCAGAACAGCAGGAAATCATACGCCAGGTCGCGCGGCACGATGACCAGATTGGCCTGCACATAACCCATCGCCAGACCGGGCGTCGGCCCCGTTAGTTCGCCGCGCGCCGCCGCGCGCCGGATTTCCGCTCCAGTTGCTTGTCTCAGGTCCATACGCGCGTCACCATATCGCCGCTGCTAGCTCGCCAATGCGTCGCAGCGGCGCTGCATAACTATCGAATGACAAGCCGTCCACCGTCACGCTCGGCTTGCCGGACACGCCATCCACCAGCGGGCCGCCCTCCACCATGATCCGCAGTAATTCTCTTTCACGCTCCAGGTCATAGAGATCGGCATCGTGTGGCTCAGCTCGTAGTAATCTTACCCCGGTGGCCAGGCCGTAAGCACCCCAGTTGCTGATGCCGCACACGATCAAGTAATCGGTGGAAATGCGGCAAGCCACCAGGGCGCCGCCACGGATATTGCGGCGGACGACATTCCACGGAATCTTGCCCATGCCGATCTCGTTGCCGCCGTCGCCGATGCCGATGGTTGTGACGTCCGGCGCCCGGCGGCGAAGGCGCTCGAACAGCAAGTGGGCCGGGCTCATGTTCGCCGTGATGTCGAGACCGCGCATGGTGTGGCAGCGGTCGCGGTGCTCGGGGGGCACTTCCTCCTCGAAAAGCTCCACGGTTTCGGCGGTGGCTGTAAACTGTGCCTTCACCGATTCGTGGGTGTGGCTGGGGCCGACGCGCTCGACAGCGATCAGATGCGTAAGGCGAAAATCGCGCACAAAATTCGTCCAGCCTACCTTCAGAAACGTGTCCCATTCGCTTGCCGTAGGCAAGGGGCACAAGAGCACGTTTTGGTCGAGTCCGCAAGCTTCGAGTCCGCACTCCAGGGCCCGCACACAAAAATGGTCGGTCAGGAACGCGACTCGTATGCCGAGCGGCGTCAGCGCGCGGGCCAGGAACAGGGCGCCCAGCGGTCCGTCGGTTTCCCCGCACGGCGGCTGCGCATGCGGAATATAGAAACCCGTAACGATGCCGACGGCCGCATTGGGCTGCAGGGCCAGGCTTTGGCAGGCGCCCTCGAAGTCTTGCGGCCAGACGGTCACGAAATTGTTGCTGGGATCCGTCCGCAGCCCGCGCTGGCCGACGTCCTCCTGAATGATGTCCCGGATGACTTCGAGTGCATTCTGGCTCATCGCGCCACCTCCTTGAGAAGGTAGGCGAAGCGCCCGCGCCAGCCGCGCGGCAACTCCGCGCTTAGGGTAATCGGCTCGTTGCGGATCGGATGCAGAAACGTCAGCGACCGCGCGTGCAAGGCAATCGCTCGTTCAAACGTGTGCACGGAGCCATACTTGGCATCGCCATAAATGGGATGGCCGTGGTGGGCAAGCTGCACGCGCAGTTGATGCGTGCGGCCTGTCTGCGGTCTCACTTCCACGAGGCTAAGGCCGCCGTGCGTGGAGAGCCGCTGATAATGCAGCAGCGCCAACCGGCTGCCGGGCGTGCGCGGTTCTTCGATTTCCACGCGTCCTTGGACCTTGTCTCGTTTCAGCCAATCCTCCAGAGAGCCGGCCTGTCTCGGCACGTCGCCCTCGACGACGGCCCAGTAGATTTTTTCGACCGAGCCCTGCCGAAACTGCTCCGCCAGCCGGGCGGCGGCCTTGCTGGTGCGCGCGAAGAGCAGGACCCCCGATACCGGTTTATCGAGCCGGTGCACAACGCCGAGAAAGACATTGCCCGGCTTCTGGTATTTCTCTTTCAGATAAGCCTTCACCAGGCGATCAAGAGTTTCCTCGCGTCCCTGGTAATGAGTGCTGAGCGCCCCAGCCGGCTTGGTCACGGCGAGGCAATGATTGTCTTCATAAAGAATCTCAAAGGGCAAGGGCACGGTGTACTTTCTTAGCCCCGGCGGGGGCGACAGTGGATAGCCAGGCGGCGTGAGCCCCTGGTGAAGACATCCCTCTGCAGAATAGCCCTGGAAGGGCGGCAGTACCAGATGGGTCCG
>DASZFN010001085.1:0-1678 GCA_035939715.1 Gemmataceae bacterium
GATTTACCAGCGGACAGGGCTGATGCCTCGATGAAAAAGGCTGTTGCTGCTGAAAAAGCTAGGCCAGCCCGATCATTTCGACGATACACGAAGATACCCGCGCAGCCCACGTGGGAATTGCCCCGGTCGATGTTGAATTAGAGAAGGAGGCGTTGCCCCCTTGAGCCGTTAGGCTCGGGGTGTCGAATCCGCAAAGGAGAGCAACGCCATGACGACCAGTAGCATGCCTTCGTCGCTCGCGCTCGGACCCAGCCTTGAGATGGCTTGGCAAGATGTGGACAGTTCGTTCGAGCGCTTCTGTCTGACGGCCGGGATTGGAGCCATCGAGCAAATGCTATGCGAGGACGCCCAGCGGCTCGGTGGTGCGCCGCATAGCCGCGGTGGAGGCCGCGTGGGCCACCGCTGGGGCCGAACCAAGGGCAAGATCGGCTTCCATGGCGGCAATGTTGCCGTCCATCGCCCACGTGTGCGTGGCTTTGACGGCCATGAAATTCCGCTACCGACCTGGACGGCGGCGCAGGCCGAGAACTGGCTTGGTCGCTGGGCCATGAACCTGATGCTGATCAACGTGTCGACACGCAAACTCAGGCGCGCCGTGCGGTTGCCCGAGGGCGATCTGCCGGTGATTGCCGGGGACGGCACCTCGAAGTCGGCGGCCTCGCGCCGGTTCGTGGCGTTGTCGGCAGAACGGTTGGCTGAGTGGATGGCATCTGACCTGTCCAAGCTGGACCTCTTGGTCATCCAGATTGACGGCCTGCCTATTGGCAACGACCTGGTCCTGGTAGCCGCTCTCGGCATCGATGGTGAAGGCCACAAGCATCCACTCGGCCTGGTCGAAGGCGCGACTGAGAATGCTGCCGTCGTGCAGGCGCTGATCGACAATCTGATTGAACGCGGGCTCGACCCCAAAGTCTGCCGGCTGTTCATCATCGACGGTGCCAAGGCGCTCAGCAAAGTCATCCGTCGAACCTTCGGTGCCCACACGCCGATCCAGCGCTGTCAGATTCATAAAGCCCGCAACGTGACCGAGCGGCTGCCCAAGTCGCTGCATGCCTCGGTGCGCCGGGCGCTCCGGCAGGCTTGGGAACTCGACGATGCCGACAAAGCTGAGCGGCTGCTGCGTAATCTCGCCCGCCGGCTCGACCAGGAGGCGCCCGGCGTCGCCGCCAGCATCCTTGAAGGGCTCGATGAGATGCTGACGGTCAATCGCCTCGGACTTCCGGCAAAACTCCGGCGCTCGCTCGCCTGCACCAACTCAATCGAGAACATGATGGGGACCGTGCGCCGCGTCTGTCGCAATGTGAAGCGATGGCGAAATGCTGCAATGGCGCTGCGCTGGACAGCCGCTGGAATGATGGAAGCAGCTAAAGGCTTCCGTCGCTTGAAAGCCTACAAGCAGCTCCCAATCCTAAGGGCCGCGCTTATCGCTCACGCTGCCAAGCAGCGCGCCATCAAGAACATTGAACCGCAAGCTCACGCCGCATAGCATGATCAACGGCAATGCCTGCTTCGCCTACTTCAACAAAAACTGGGGCATCCCCTTGACGAGCCAACCGGGTCAATAGGAAATCTGTCAGTAATGAGTGAATTACCAGCTATAGGGCTGGGGGGCAAGAGTCCTTTTTCAGAGTGGCAACCGATTTACGCGGAACGTGGGATCACTCTCATTCCCTGCGGC
>DASZFN010001086.1:0-4886 GCA_035939715.1 Gemmataceae bacterium
CCGGGAACGCGCATCGCTGACCTGTCCGACGCGTAATTGCACGTCGGCCGCGGTGAGATTGGCCGAGTAACTCTCGCTTTCGGCTACTTGCTGTTCCCGAACCGCTTTCAAATACAGACTAAAGCTGATCACCGCGCCAACGAGGAGCGCGAGCGCAACCGCCGTTCCCGCCGCTACCAGGCCTTGGTGCCGCCGCACGAACTTTTTTGTTCGATAGCCGATGCTGGGAGGCCCCGCCAGCACGGGCTCGTTACTTAGGTGCCGCGCGATGTCGGCCGCAAACTCCGAAGCGGACGCGTACCGCCGCGTCCGGTCCTTCTCCAGCGCCTTCATCGTGATCCAGTCCAGGTCGCCGCGGACTAGCCTGGACAGCTTGGCCGGCTCCATGTTGCGCTGCGCCGCCACC
Organism: Gemmataceae bacterium; assembly: GCA_035939715.1. Taxonomy (GTDB): domain Bacteria; phylum Planctomycetota; class Planctomycetia; order Gemmatales; family Gemmataceae; genus DASZFN01. The sequence continues at coordinate 407 of DASZFN010001086.1, forward strand.
GCCGCGATCGATTCCGACGTGGAGAGCCGCGTGCTCGGCCGGGGCGGCTCCTCCTCGCGAATGAGCCGGCGCATCTCGTCGTAGGCGGCTTCCCGAAAGCGCTTCTTCTCCAGGGGCGTCGTGCCCGTGAGCAACTCGTAGAGCAGCACGCCCAGCGAATAGATGTCCGAGCGCGTGTCGATGTCCAGCCCGCTCATCTCCGCCTGTTCCGGGCTCATGTAGAGCGGCGTGCCGATCATCTGCGCGAACTGCGTGTAGATGGTCCGCTCGGTCAGGTGCTGGTGGATGGCCTTGGCAACGCCGAAGTCAATCACCTTGGCCACCGGCTTGCCGTCGTGAGAGGTCACCAGCACGTTCGACGGCTTGACGTCGCGGTGGATGATCCCCTTCTGGTGCGCGTGCTGGATCGCCTGGCACACAGAGATGAACAGTTCGAGCCGTTCCTTCGGCGAGAGCTGATTCTTGTCGCAGTAGTCGGTAATCGGAATGCCGCGGACCAGCTCCATGACGAAGTAGGGCCGGCCGGAGTCGGTGGCCCCGGCATCGAGCACGCGGGCGATGTTCGGGTGATCCATCAGGGCGAGGGCCTGGCGCTCGGCCTCGAAGCGGGCGATGACCTGCCTGGAATCCATGCCCGGCTTGATGATCTTGAGGGCGACCTTGCGGCGGACCGGCTCCTGCTGTTCGGCGACGAATACCAGGCCGAAGCCGCCCTCGCCGATCTGTTCCATGAGGCGATACGGGCCGACGCGCGTGCCGGGCCGTTCGGCCACTGGCGCGTAATCCTGGGTCGGAACCGCCGCCGGCGCAGCGGACTCGGGTTCTTGTTCGTGCATTTCCAACAGAGCACGCACGCGCCCGGCCAAACCGGCGTTGTCGCCACAAGCCTGGCTGATGAATAATTCCCGTGCCTCGGGCGCGGCGATGCGTCGGGCGGCATGGAAGAGGGCTTCTTCGTCGAGCGGTTTCATTGACATGGCTGGAAAGTCCGAACAGGTTATTGGCAACGATTCGCCTCACGTTACAAAGCGGAATCGGCGCGGAAAATACCCAATGGATTATCAAGTTTTTTGGATTTCGAGTCGCAGCCAGGCTCGGGCGTAGGCCCAATCATTGTCCGCCGTGGAAGGCGAGATCCCCAAAGCGTCGGCGGCCTGCTCGTTGGTCAGCCCGGCGAAGAAGCGCAGCTTGACCAGTTCGACCTTGCGCGGGTGCCGCAGGGCCAGCTTGTCGAGCGCTTCGTGCAAGGCGAGGAATTCGGCCGGCGTTTCTTCGGCCGCCACGTGGAGTTGATCAAGACGGAGACGGCGGCGGTCCCCGCCGCGCTTGAGACTCGTTCGCTCGCGCGCGCGATCAACGAGGATGCGGCGCATTGCCTCGGCAGCGGCGGCGAAGAAGTGGCGGCGATTCGCAAACTGCTGATCGCCGATCAGTCGGAGATACGCCTCATGCACCAGCGCCGTGGCGTCGAGCGTGTGGCCCGGCGCTTCGTTCGCCATGTGCCCCGCTGCCAGCTTACGCAGCTCGTCGTAGACAAGCGGCAACAGTTGCGCCGCGGCGTGTGGGTCGGCGGGGTCGATGGCGGACAAAATGCGCGTGACTTCAGACATGAAGGCAGCTTAACCAAGCGGCGCTTCGCGGTCACTTCTTTTCCCGTGACTTGATGACCGGTTCCGGGGTACTTCGGCTACGAACGAACGAGCCGGTCGACGTGAATAAGTGGTTTGTCTGCTCCGGTCCGACACGCCGAAGGCTATTCAGCTCTCGGCGTTGCGCGCACCGGTCTGATCGACCGAAGTGGCGAAGCGCGCTTTATGAATCCCAGCCGGTGAAAGTGGGATTCTCCGCTCAGTTCTCAACCGCCCAGAGCCAGCACCGGAGCTTGGCCGGGCTGGTAGGGGATCTGAGTGCCCTCACCAGCCGGCCCGTTGAAGATGCCGCCGCCTTGTCCATTGCCGCCGTTGCCGCCCGGTGCGCCCGCGCCGCCGCTGGCCTGGTTCATCAGCAATGTGGTATTGGAGAGGACGGCGTTCACTCCGAAGGCAGTGAGGAAGCCGCCGCCCTGACCATTGCCGCCATTGCCCCCAACCCCGCCAACGCCTGCCGCGCCACCCGCTCCGCCAGTCGCCTGGTTATCGAAGAGCCGGCTGTGGCTGACGGTGATCGTGCCAAGAAGTGCGCGGATGGCGCCGCCTTGACCGGCGCCGCCGTTGCCGCCGTTCCCTCCGACGCCGCCAACCCCACCCGCGCCGCCCGCGGCCTGGTTGTCCTGCATCGTGACGTCGCTTATGTTGGAGAGGGGAGTGGAGGTGCCGAACGTCACCGTGTGCACGTAGGCCCCGCCGCGGCCAGTGCCGCCGTTACCCCCGTTGCCGCCCACACCTCCAGCGCCGCCAGTCCCGCCGGTGGCTTGATTGTCGACAAATCTGCTGTGCGTCAGGGTAAGGGCGGCATCGGACATGGAGATGGCGCCCGCGGCTCCGATGCCGCCAGCACCCCCGAACGTGAACGCGATCGGCTGCACCACGTCCGGCTCGCCGGCGAACAGCGTGACCTTGAAGCCGGCGGGGACGGTCATGTGGCTGGCGGCCTCTGCCGGCGGAAACGGCTTGTCCCCGGCCGAAGCGGACACGCCCATCAGCAGTAGCCCAAGCAGCACGACGAGAAAGGGACGACTCATGGAATAAACTCTCACGCGGATGAGGCATCACAGCGTCTTGTTAAAAAACTCATCCGAACCGACCATGATGGCTATTACTTGCTCATCGCGTGCGCCTAGCGAAAGCATGTTGACAAGAGAGTCCAGCCCGGGCTTATCGGCGGTCCGCTCCAGGTAATGCAGATAGAAGCCGGACACGAGATCCTGGCGGTACTCCGTGCTGTTCAGCATGGCGGCCGCAACCTGGCCTGTAGTCGTCCCCGTGGCCAGCGCATGGTCCCAGGCGGCCCGTCCGGCAGCATCCGGAGCGCGGTTCAGGAGATCGCCGTAAATCGCATCCAGGAAGCCGTCGTTGCTGCCGCCGCCGCGCGTCAGGAAGTACTCTCGCGACCCGGCCAGTGCGGCCTGGACCTGCTCGACCGTGCCGCCTGCGTTCAGAAGATTGACAAAACTGGTCAAGCCCATCTGATCCGCCGGCCGATGCAGGAGCGTTTGATAGAGGCCTTGCACGACCAGCCTGTGATATTCCTGGTTAGATTCGATCAGCAGGACGACCTGATTGCGGCTCATGCCTTGATTGAGGAATGCTGTCCAGTGTGCCAGACCGGAAGGATCAACGGGCCGCTTGAGCAGGTCGTGATACACCTCGGAGATAAAGCGTTGATTGGGAGTCCCACGTGAGCCGTCGGGCAGCAAGGCTTCAACGATGAGGAATTGCATGCGGTTGGAGACGGGGCCGTTCGGTGTGCCGTTCTGAACGGTGATGGCCAGAGATCCTTCATCCGAGGTAAAAGCGGGGGACAGTGTCATCGTCAGTTGCGTGCTGCTGACAAAGGTCGTTGTCGCCGGGGAGCCGTTGACCAGGCCCTGGGCGCCGGCGACGAAATTGCTTCCGGTCACGGTGATGGTAAGGGGACCGACTCCCTCCGGGGTCAAGCCGGGCCTGAGACTAGTGATTGTGGGCACGGGCGCGGCAAGCTGCACGGCCGAGAATTCGGAGGTGTTGCCGTTGGGGTCGGTGGCCGTCGCCGTCACGAGCTGGCCTTGCCCCAGGCCGATGTTGAGGAGGACGGAAAAGGAGGCCTTGCCGGTGAAATCGGTGACGACGTCGGTCGAGCCGATAAATGTCTGGCCCTCGGCGATGCCGCCCGCCGGGTCCGGACTGCTGAGGAAGAATTCAATGCGGAAGGAAGTGTTGGGAGAAACGCTTTGCATGAGCGTCCCGGTAACGCGGACGCCGCCCCTGTCCAGCGTAACTGCGGTCAGCACGGGAAAGTCTTGGAAGTTATTCGGATCGCTAGGGTCGCCATGCGGCGCGGGCATGCCATTGCGGTTCCTGCCGGAATCGTTGGGCGTGACGCCGTCGTCCCTGGGGTAGACGAACTGATTGGTGAGATCGATGCCGATCAGCGTGGTCGGGTCGCTGCGGCCGTTCAGGTAAATCGAGTTGCCTTCAATGGCATTGCCGCTGTTTTGCGCCTGCACGAAATTATTTTGGCCTGGATTGCCGAAGATGGCGACGCCGGCGCTGCCATTGAATGCCACCACATTGCCCGGGCTGGCGCCGGCGGAAGCAATGCCGCCAATCAGGTTCTGGGATACAGGCGGCTCCTGAATCTGGCCGGGGCCCAGGGGCGGCGGCAAACTGCCATCGTTGCGCAGCACAATACCGTGCAGCAGGTTGCCGACATTCGTGACGCCGTCAGCGCCAAGCCCGGAGAAATTGCCCTGAATGACGTTGTTCTGAGCGCCGTTGTCCAGCTCGATGCCGTCCAGGTTGTAGCCGATGACGTTGCCGGCGCCGGGGCTGCTGCCGCCGAT